>JBAZPI010000015.1:0-20283 GCA_041648305.1 Candidatus Altimarinota bacterium
GAATGACACGGTGGCAACACCATTGTTTTCGGAATCGGACGCGTATCCCTGCACCGAAAGAATGGAAGTGGAGTAATCGGAAAGAGGAACAGGATTATCCAAAACCGGATACTCGTTGGGAGCTGCACCAATATTTTCGTAATTATTTTTCAAATAAAGATCTCCTCTCAAAGAATAAAGAAGATCCATGTCATCATCACTATCGGCATCAACAAATATCAACTGAGTGTTGTCATCAATTTCGGCATTATAATTAACAACGATTTCTTCTTCACTGTCGCTTATTATTTTTAATCCGTCATCAAATTGAAGATCAAAACCGGAAGCTTGATCATCTTCATTCCCACCCAATCCACCCCCCATATCATCCAAAGCAATAAGCAATCTATCTAAATCCTTGCGGTCTTTGCTCAAATCCATCGCAAACAAGGAAACCGATTGTACCTGCGACCCCCCGACAGCCGCCGTTCCCCCGCCGGCAGTCGCCCCTCCGCCAGTTGACGCGATCATCTTATGAAATTTGTCATTCAAAGTATCTTCTTGCTCAGCGATCATCACCTCTGAATCCACGAAAATATCCGGAGCCTTCAAATCAAGTGCGTACTCCAAAACGGAATTTCTCAAATTGGCCAACTCACTCATGTTCGAATCAGCAAATTTATCAACATTCACATAATCAAACTCATCAATATCTTTATAATATTTCGCGTATTCGGAAGAATCCAAATTAAAGTCGTCCTCTTCGGCCAATAAATAATAAATCTTCGATTCTTCTCCCAAATCAATTTCAATCTTCTCGTCGGGCAACTCAATGCCTTTTTTCTTTAGCCATTCTTTGGACTTTTGAAGATGACTTTCCAAATCAACCGCATCTTGAGCGAAAGATTCAGCTATCTGCATATATGCATTTATCCTCGCGACATATTCTTCAATTTTTTTATTCCACCAAGAAGCGGCGTTTTCAACTAAATAATATATCGCGGCTGTACTGACTCCGTATTTTTGATGCAAGGTCCATCGGAACTCGACGGGGGTCTCATACGTGATCTCCGGCAAATTAACGGCAAAAGCAAGAGTGAGCGGAAGAACAGGAGTTACTCCGGAATTAGTCAGAGTTTCAATTTCTGTTTTCAGAGAAGCGGCCGTCGGGGTGACCTCGGGAACAGGAATCAAAGCCTGCTTCAACAAACAGAGAACCTTGAGTATCGCTTTAATTGTCGCAACCAAATCTACAACAAGCTTCGGCAACGAAGGTATCTTAAACGGCTTTGGTATATCGGGCAATTTTGGCATTTTTAATGGGGGAAGATCGGGAAAATCAAAGTCAAAGTCAAAACTCGGCAAAACAGGGATCCCCGGCACCTTGACATAAAGTTCGGGTATAAGATCCGGAATGGTTATAGTCGGAAGATCCGGAAGAATAATTGGTTCGGGCTGGAACGTAACATCGGGCCACAGAATCTCAACGCCCATTTTTATCTTCGACAAATCCAACACGAAATCAGGTATCTTCGGGAACGGTATTACCGGCGGCTCAGGTAAGGCCACAAAAAGCCGCAGTAAAATCCCAAGCATGCCATGTCTCTCATTCTTACACTCATCGCAACTTTGTTGATATTCAACAATAAGCTTCAAAAGCGATTTCCAACTCTTGAATTGCTCAATCATATTGGCAATAGCCTTCATCCAAGAATTTATAATGCTAGCCTGTTTCTTTATATATCCTCCAACAATATCCATGACGGCATCCAGATAACAGATAATTTGAGTGGCGTATTTTTGTTCAACCGTTCGCCATTCCAAGATCTTCTTGGGAAGATTTTTATATTGTTCAATTACATCCAAATTCTGCTGGATAGTGGAAGTCAGCTCAGTCAAATCACCGATAAACTTATCGCACAACGTCTTACTCTCCGACGACTCGTCGCAAGTCCAGAACTCTTCGATTTTCTCAATTTGCTTTAAAATATTTTCCTTAAACAGTATTGCCTGTCGTTCCCATTTTGTGTACTGCTCTTTTTGTAATATCGGAATCTTGAACATTATCTCTTCGCCCTTAATCTGAATCATCGGGATTTTGCTGATATATTTTAAAACGTCCTGGAAATGATTTACTTCGCCGAACTGTCTTAAAGAAATAACGCTGTCTGTAACCATCGAACCAAAATCCGGAAGTATAAGGTACAAATCCAGTCCATCCAGTAATTTATTGTAAATTTCCTCAATTTGCGCGTCTATCCAGTTGGTAAAAACGGAAGGGAAGCCGGGAATGTTTATATTATACTTCATGTCAAAGACCAAGGGCGATGAAGATCCGCCATAATTGCCGTTTCCGCTTCCCTTTGCGGAATTTTGCACGCCTGAACTACCGGTGCCGCTCGTATTTACAACCCCGAATGTTGCCTTCTTCACTCCTTTCTTAAGCTCATCCACCGCGCTATTCACAAATTCAACAGCCTTGTTAATCGCAGCCTGGAATTTCTTCTCAATCCATTTACACATATCTGCAAATATCATGCCGACAGGCAGAGAAAATACGTAACACGCCGCGGCTTGAACGGGCCCGATACACAGAGCCATCCCAAGCCCCATCGTTAATGTTGGAGAGATATAAATTCTACCGGCGGATGGGGAACTTGATGGATAAAATGCGGCGACACAAGGAGGACAAGGAGAGGTCAGCCAAGCAAAAGCCGCAAACCCTCCGGAACCGGACGTGTCCATAGGAACCAAGAAAGCGTTATTCCACGGGATTGGAAGACATCCCGCTCCGGAACACTTAAACATCTTCAACGCATCTTCAACATACACCGCAGCGGCAGCGGCCAAATCATTGACGTAATTAATGCCGGACGCGGCCCAATCGGCAGCTCCTTGTAACCCGGCCTGTACGGAATCCCATGAATCAGCTAATCCGTCAAAATCGGCATCTTTTTTCTGATCACCAACAACTTTATCCACAATATCCGCCATCGGGCCTATGGCAGCTTTATCGACCTCCTCAGCCGGAACTCTAACACCCCTCTCGCAAATACATTTTTCCTTGTCTGCTTGTTTATCGAACGCGCTTGGACCCACTTCAAGACATTTGCAGATAAATTCCCCCTCATTATCAGAATCATCACAATTGATCTCGTCATCAACTTTGTCTACCTGATCTTCGCACGAGACAGAATCAACGGCAGTACCAACATTACCAATTTCTTCAAGCTCGGTATTATATACCTCCTGTTGCGTTTCCTGCTTAGCCTTAGCGTCCACGGCTTCTTTTTTGGCCTCTTCCTTTCCGGGAATGGCCCCAAATTCATCCTCAACAAGATCGTCTGCGATGACAGTAGACATATCAATCTGCTGGTAAACAACATGTCCGTCACCATCAAGCTCATTATTGGAATTAAAATAAGTCAAAAGATCCTTTTGATTGACATCGGGTCTCACCAAAATATCAAAATACAAATCTTCATTAACTCCGGTGCCAATTTCAAAATCGCCGAGAGCCAACGAGACTTTCGGAGTATTCATCATCTTCGCCTCATACACGATAGTTCTCTTGCCATTGGCGGGAACGGAAACGCCGGCTATTATTTTCGATCTATGCGACGGGCTCGCATCCTCCCAGTATAAGCCATCACTGCACCCGGAATCCAAACATTTCAAAGTATCAGAATCAATTCCCTGGTTAGGCGGAGTTAAATCCGAGATTTTCAAACCTTTAATAGTTTTCCCGGAATTATTTTTCAATGTGATTTTATGTTCGATCGTGTCACCAAGTTCGATCGGAGCTCCATTCAGGTCAGTCGCAGTCTTTGTAGACCCTTCAAAGATAGAATCGTATTTCGGAAGAATGAAAGAAAGCGCGTTAGAAACAGTGGGAGGCAGCTCTCCGTCGTAATCGTCAAAACTATGTACATTGTATTCTTTCTTGAATGGATCCTGTGGCGAGGGCTGAGGTAAAACGCCTGAATACCCGGGTTTCACGTAAAGTTCAGTATCATTAATAAAGTAATCATAATCTTTTTGTTTGACCGTCATCTCGACCAAATACTGGCTCTGATCCGCGCTTACCCCAGCTAACAATCCCGGATAATAGACCAAGATATCATCGATCGCCTCAATCCCTTCGACATGTATGCTAAAGTTGCCCAACTTGTCTCCCGCGGGATCGATCTCGCCGTCCTCATTCCAGAATACATAGACGTTTCCGGAACTGTCGGACAACGCAATATCCGGCAAATTATCATTATTCAAATCACGCGCGAACATCTCGTAAATTTTGTCGGCGGTATTCAAATTCAAATTCTTTCTGACAAAATTCCCGTTGTCATTTTCATAGATGTAAAGACATTGCTCGTCTTTGATACAACTGTCCTTGGTCCCGATCATCAAATCGTCAAAACCATCAGCGTTAATATCAATCTTCGACAAACTCAAAATCCCATTAACAATATTCAATATAATTCCTCTATCAGTATACATTTTATTGCTCAGTTCGTTTTCAAGCAGCCTGACCTTGCCATTCTCATAAACCAGCAAAATATCCTCTCGTTCATCGCCGTTATAATCAAAAGTAATAATTTCTTTAATCACATCGCTACCGGAATAAATCATCTTCCCAACATCTTTCGTATACCCGGAAGACGCGCTGACCAAATCATTTTCGGCATTATTTACCCTTATTGTCGGATCTCCCATCAAAATCCCGGACTCGGCGGTGTAGGGGATATTCGACTCTCCGACAGTATTGCCGGCGGAGAATAGTAGCATGTTTTTATTGCCTTCCTTGAAGCCAACACCGCTCTCTTCCCCGGCGGCTTCAAGAGAATCATAAGGCAATCCCGGAGCCATGGACGAATCCATTTCCTGATCCAAATCGACAATATAGCCGCCTCTGGCAAACTCGGTTGAATACCTCGAAAATGCTGAGGAAACTCCAAAATGACTGTCATCATCAAAAAGCTTCATATAAACGCCCGGCCAATAATTTTCAAAATTATTCTTCGAAGACAAAGCTTGCACGCCAGTCTCAATATCTTGTTTATACACAACTTGTCCCAACGGCTTCCCATTCCAAAGAATCAAAATCGTGAAGTAAGTTTTATCGATCTCTTCCTCGCCGGGGATTTTTAAAGTTATCTGGTCGCTCACAATATTGACTTGCCCCAAACTGTTGATTGAAGCCGCAGTATTGTCGCCGTCTTTGATGTAAATTGTCTTTTGATCTTCGCTAACTTCGAAAATAGGATCTTTTACATTCTCCGTAATCCTCTTAACCAAAATGCCCTCGGGCAGCGTCTCAAGCGCCTCCTCATCTTCCTCCTCAACCATCATCAAATTCAAATTCTCTTTCGGCACCACAAACATCTCGCCCAGCTCGTCTCCAAACACATTGTCGAAAAACTTAACCCTGGTAAATCCAAAAGAGTCATTGGCGTTAACAATCACGGGCATAACATTCTCATCCAAAATATCTATCTGTCCGTAGCCGTCCACAAACACGAGCTTCTTATAATCATTATCGTCCGCAGTAGTCGTCAATACGGCCTGCGACTGCCCGTTAAATAATAGGGAAGACACCAAGTCATTCTGTCCCAAATCTCCATAAGGAGCTCCAAGTAAATTGATATATAAAGCTTTCGGACTCATCTCGTCGAAATCGGCCTTTTCGGAAATTCTTTTCTTCAAACTTAAGCCCAATCTGCCTTTTTCGAGATTCGGCGACTCAGCGACCAAATTAGCCACCCCGGATTTCCCGCTGGACTTCACCTTCACCTCAGCTTTGCCCTCGACAGTCGGAACAACAGTATTGCCCATGAACTCAACCATCGAAGCTGTCCCGGCGGTAACTCCAAACGAAACTGTTGCTTGGGTTAAATAAGCCAAATTATCAAACTCGTCCATCAATTTAGCCTGCAGAACCGTACCTTCGTCGGAATTGGTCAAAATCACATCATCCTTACTGCTCAAAACAATTTTCACGGCCTTGCCCGGTAAAGTGGTCAAATCAACGGACCCATCGGCGAACCCGGGCGCGACAATCGCAACATTCACATCCCCGGCCCGCGTAGTCGATCGAACGTACGCCTTAGCTTCGCCCTGCTCCATGTTGACAGGAGAATCCTCTGCGAACTCGGCGATACTCGGATCCGCTATATTGAAGTTAATAAATCCATTATACCCGGTAAGAACTTCTCCGTTGGCTTTCGTAAGCTTTACCGTGATATGCGCCATCGACTCTCCATTCGCGTCTATTGTACTGTCACTAACGGAAATCTGCATCTTCGCTTCACCCAGAACTGTGAGTTTCTTCGAAGCGCCAATCGTACTTGAGAAATCAATCGGCAGCCCCTCCTTTGCCGCTTTAACAAGCTCCGTGTCCAGAACATTATCCAACAAAACGGCGTATAAATTCGCCTCACCGATCTTGTCCTTGGAATTAACGACGATATCCGCGTAACCCTCAACGAAATTCATCTGAACGCCCGGGATTAGTGGATCGAGGTCGTTTGTCTGATCAAGTTTCGCGTCTCCAAATATGAAAACACCCATTTTGGTAAACGCGTTATAAGCCAGATTATCGAATTTGTCGTAAAGTTCAAATTTAACATTTGCCTTCGATTCATTATTTCCAACAAGAACATTTGTATCGGAAATAATCTTTATCTTGGCAGGTTTATTCGGAACCACTAACAATTCCTTCTGTCCGGACGAATAAAAAGTATCACCCGAGGCAATAGCTTGAATAACTGCGATTCCGGTCTTTTCAGTAGATTTTATTTTGACACTGGCAATGCCCCTTTCCGCATTAACAACAGAATCTCCAACAAACGAAATATATTCTTCACCCTTGACAATTTTAAATGTGACTTCATCCGTAGCCTCCAAATCAATCTGCCCTTTGCCAATTAACTGCGCAACCACCTCGATTTCCTCTGGATCTCCCGCCACCAAAGCGGAAGTATCCGACAATACATATATGCTCTTTTGAGAAGTCGTAAGTTGGAGCTCGTCGCTCACAACTTCCGAAAGCCCTGTGCTCTCCGGGAAAGTCGCCCTCACAGTGACATTAGCGCCACCTGGATGTGTGGTTGCGCGCAGCTTATAAGTTGCCTGTCCCTCATTATTTAAAGTTTTTTGAAAATCATTTTTATCCGCTTCAAAAACAGGATTCAAACTGTCCTGGGATATTATCATCTCAAGGTCCGGATACTCGCCGCCCTTGAACACCTCCCCGTCTTGATCGTACCCGGTGACCGCAACCTCAATAATATCAAGTCCGTTACTATAAGCGGAATATCTCTCGGTCGACAATTTCAACTCGGTCAAGGTAGCCTCGCAAAGTTCCTGGCAAGTTTCGCCGCAAATAGGCTGCGTACTCACATTCTCCGGGAAATCCTTCGCGAAATAATAAAGTTCCTTGATCTTCGGCCACAATTCGTCCTTGATCCATTTACCGAACGGAATCCACTTCCAGGCCCCCTCTTCATCACCCGCCACTTTCGAATAACCTGATTCATCGGTATTCGGGAACATCTCCTCGAAACTTTCTCCCTCCGGCAAATATCCTTCCCCGAAAGCATCCTCTTCAATCCCTCTGTTAAACGCCATATCCACGTGATCGCCCTTATCCAACGAAGCCCCATCCAAAACAAGATAAGCGGCTTCGTATCCGTTCTCCGAATCTTTGACGTAGGCTTTTAAATTCTTATTTAAATAATATTTCAAAATATATTCATGTTTATCGTCCACAGACAAACTGTTCCAATAAAGCGCGTCCTTCAAAACATTCGCGTCGGCGCTTCTAGTCTCTAAGACATGATCGGTGAAAACAGAAATCGGCTCCGGAGATTTGGTGGACACACCAAGAACCTGCTCCTTAATATATTCCTTCAAACTACCATCCGTAATGTCGTCCAACTTACTCGCGGCGCCTGGAATAGAAATAAAATCTTGCGCAAAACAATCAACATTCACAACGAACTGAGCCTGCCCATCAACTTCTACATCCTCAAGGTCTTCCCCACATGACACATCCGTGGCGTCAAAAAGATTTGGATACTCTAAACTCTGAATATCTCCATTCTTATCCAGGAAAGCGACATACCTCGGATTATCAATCGGCAGACTTTGAACGATGCCCGCGTTTATCTGCTGCGAGATCGTATAATTCGTCGGTTCGTTATGAATAATCAAGCTTGGGATTTCCAACGCAGCATGTGGCCTGACCTTCAATATAATGTCTTTATCAGGATCAAAATTGTAAACCCCGTCTGAATTCGCAAGGTCAGCCGGCATTGGATACCAGTATTCAACCTCTTTACTGACTCCATCATCCACTTCATTAGCCGGCGACGTCGGAAAATAAAATTGATTATAAAAATATCCAGGATTTTCCCACTTCTCATATCTCGGGCCAAGAAGGTATCGCCCGACCATATAAATATTATCAGGATCAAGCCCGTATTTCGGATCCGCCTCATCCAAATCCAACTTCAATTGATCGAAAATACCATCTCCATCAGTATCTATATCGTCATATTCAGGGATCCCGTCTTTGTCATTGTCCACGCCGTCATAAAGCCCGAAATGTTCAGCAAAATCCGCGAGCGTAATCACAGGGGCAGTATTCAAAACAAACTGATATGTCGAGCTAATATCGGGAACATTTCGTCCACTTCCACCATAAGGCAAATTCTGGTTTTTTTTGCCTTCATTCGAGCTGAAACTACCCATCATGTTGATCGTCTCGGAATACAGATCGTAGCTTAACCAAGTTCCCAGGCTCTCAAAACCCCCATACTTAGACGGAAGGAAACTGAAGCACGCGTCCATATAAATATCATCAACTTCACTAAAATCACGCCCGGCCGGCAACTGGAACATCTCGGCATGAGTTTTGTAACTTTCGTCTTTAAAAATCTCCTGCCCTGCAGGAAATTCATGTTTGTATAAAATATCACCGCCGGAGGCTTCAACCGTCTCGACATCAGACGGCGAACTGTAGGTTTCGTTGTAGACAATTCCTTCGTCGTAATTAATAATCAGCCCCTTCTTCCCCTTCGAAAAGGGCTCGTAACTTCCGGCGACATCGAAAACGGGATAAGTAGCAATTTTCGCAAAACACCTGTCGTCATGAAGCAAAGTAGAACTGTAAAAACAACCTTTAAGATCATTGCTCCCATAAGCTTCGGAATTGTTTTGCAAAGAGTAAATTGGAGACAAATCATAAAGTCCCACCACGCCAAAATCTTTGCCAAAATCTTTGACGAGATTCTCGCTCTTATCAAAATAAGTCAGATTGAAAGAACTATAATCGTTATAATACATCTTCCCTTTATCACTCCCGCCGCCAGTACTATTCAGCACAGTTGTCGAAAAATTCTTAACAGCATCATCCAAGGCTGACTGGCCTGTTATCTGGATGGTATTCGTGCCGTGCTTGCTCGATAGGTAGTAGTAATGAACACCGTCTTTATTTTTTATTTTAATGAAACCAGGTCCAAAAGGATCAATAACGGTATCCTTCGAATATTCGAACTTTGTGTCGTTCCCCTCAGACGGCGGCGGCTCACCAACAAGATCCTCATACATCTTGCACGCCGAGCACTCAACAAGCGGAGCATCCGTAGAAAACGAATAAGTCTTAGCGTCAACATTCGCTAGCCCCATATTAACTGGCTCGATCGGTACTGTAATTCTTAAGTCACTGTCTTTAACAAGTTTATAATTAATAGTAGGAGGCACATCTGCCAATTTAACAAATGTATCCACAACATAATTAAAATCCTTGAGGTCAATAATGACGTCCCCTTCCTTGTCCCCTTCTTTTTCTTTTAAGGCGCCATCCAGAGGGCTACCGTTATAAAAAGCCGGATACCCGTATTCATCGTTCCTCTCAATTAAAAGTCCATGATCAAAAGCGTCCCCAAGTTTCATGTAATCCTCAGCTTCAACCGGCGACAACCCAATTCCATTTACACCAAGCCCATAAGTCGTTTGTCCGGTCATCATATTGTCGGACCTGATCGAACGAGTCAGAACCGAATATTCCCCGCTGGTCTCGTCATACATCGTCCCCAAATATGGGAAGCATTGCTTCGGTGTCCACAAATTCGAACTTGAAATACCATTCACGTACAGATCACCACCAACCGCATAATGATTACTGAAATACAAAGGAAACTCAGGCGTCAACTCTGTGAATAATGGGAGGGGATTGTCGGGTGGGAGAGGAACGTCATATGGTGGATACGCCGCACAACCCATGCCGCCACACGATGTAGTGCGTTCATGATAATAAATTTTAAAAGCATCTTCCCCGACATCCCCACTCACCGCCGTATAGTCAACGATCGGCAATTTCTCTGCGATTAACCCGACCAATGAATTAACTTTCGCCTCAATCGCATCGTTCGCGGTTTTCAAATATTCTTGCGTGAACTTATCTTTCATCGCCATCAAGGCGGGAACCGTATCGATCCCTCCATTATCAACAGAATACCTCGCCGTATATTTCGAAAAATCATTTGAAAGCGCAATCGCCTTAAAAACAACACTTGTATAAGGAACGTTGTATTTCTCAATCAAAAGCTTCGATTGGATGTCTGGCAGTTGATCAAAAACGTTACTGCCGTCGTCGCCGCTTTCTATACTCTCAATAAGTTTATCTCCGGGATCAACACCGCCTTCCGCAGTAAGCGTTTCCGCGCTCGGATCCAACACCGCCAAAGTTTCCTTGAGATCCTCCATCGCACTACCAGCCAAATCCTCGGCCCAATGCTTATTGAACCTCATGTACGCCAAGTCATCCATGCTTTTTAAATAATTCTCATACAACTTGTAGTTCTCCTCATTCACAAATTTATCCTCAGTCATCAAATCGGCATAAAAAAGCTTTCTCTCAAACTCGGAAAACTCCGGCACGCCAGAATAATAGAGATGATTCTTATCAAAGAACTCAGCGAGTTTATTCAACTCGGTACTATTTACGTTTTCGTCATCATCAAGCTGCGGCGCGCGCAAAACTCCATGCCAAATTTCCAGTCCAGGGGCACTGACTTGCTCATTTCTGTCAAAAGTTTGCGTCAGCGGATTGAAAATATAATATTTGTCATCAAAATCGGTCAAAGGCAGCATCGAAACAAACCTATTCCCATTTTTATTCACGACAGGCAACGGAATCTGCCCGATAAACACAGCCCCCGCCAATCTCGAAGTCACATCCTCAACGCCGTTTTTATAAAGATTCTCCAACGCAGCGATAATGTCCAGCAAGGTATCGGTTGAAGGATCATACTTCAAAGTTTTCACTATCGTTCTCGGAGAATTCTCTTGCACATCTTCCGCATATCTCATAATCCTCTCGCCAAGCGTGTCGGTATCGGCCAATTGCATTTTGTATTCTTTCGCCAACCCCGGTGCATAAAGATTTTCGTCAATCAAATCCTTCTCCACAACGAGCGCGACAATATCAAAGATCTCTTCATCATCAGAAGCCGCATACGCGGTTGGCAGCCACGAAGCGCTTGTCACCGTCACAAACCCAAACATCTGCGTGAACAAAAAGCAGAACATCATAAACACGATCAACGACGTTCTTATTTTAACCCGTGGAATGAGGGAAAATATTCTCACAGTTAATAGCTTAATTCACACCTTAATATAACGACGACTTTCTAATTTAAAAATATACCACTCTCCGCAACGCAAAAACAACGAATTTCAATCTGTTGAAATGGGTTTTGAGTTGACAACAGTTGGAATACAAGCACAGCTTGGATTCCAACACTACATAAAACAACAAAAAAGCCGCCCGGCTTTAGACGGGCGGCTAATATACGAAGAATCTTTTACTGAGACTTTGCAAAATAACACGTCGTGGCAGGAGCCGGAGCGATAGCAGCTAAATTAGGACTGTCGGCTATTGTAGTGGGGCAAACAACATTACCATTCTTCTCGGGTATCTCAACTTTAGCTACAACAGCATATTTAAAAGTAGCAGCTTTATCCACTAAAACCATATACTCTCCGGTGCAAAGAGTTCCAAAAACATTATCGGACTTAGGATCTTTGGGTACTATGCCATTTGCCAAATAACTCTGTACAGTTGGCGAAAGAGCAGCACTCGCACACCCATCTTTCACATCTGTATCCCAAGTAACTTTTCCATCCAACCTCGCAGCCTCAATTCCCTCTACAATACTTCCAACCTCCGCCTTCCTCGCCGCATCCCTGGACTTTTCCGGCGCGCTCAAGATGCTTGGCAAAAACACCACAGCCAAAATTCCGATGATCGTGATAACGATCAGGAGTTCGATTAGGGTGAACCCTAATTTACCGAATCGATTTTTCATAGAAATAAGGTTAAATTACAAACTTTATCCAAAGTATACATTTTGCAAAAAATTCCGCAAGAAAAAACGCATCACGGGATCCCCAACGCCACCCCCCTACGTACTAACCATATCCGAAAGATTCATTATAGGCAGCATCACGGCGGCGACAATCACTCCAACTGAAACTCCGATAATAACCAAAATCGCGGGCTCCAAAATCTTGGCAAGCCCGGAGACAGTATCACTGACATTATCCTCATAATATTTCGCGACCTTTATCATAATTTCATCCAGTTGCGCGGTCTTTTCCCCAACTTCCACCATATTGACCAACATCGGAGGGAACAACTTACTATCAGACAAATTCTCGGCGAGAGGGATACCTTGTTTAATATCTTCCGCCGCCAGCATTATCCTTCTTCTATACACTTCACTACCGATCGAATTCGCAGTAATTTCCAAAGTTTTCACAACCGGCACACCGCTTCCCATCAAATTTGAAATCGAACGCGAAAACCTGGCCAAATAAGTCATCATAAAAAGATTTCCGAAAACCGGGAATCCTAACTTTATCTTGTCCAATATATACTTCCCCTGACCTCTTTTGCTCGCCATTACAAGAAAAATAACAAAGGCAACAAGCCCAACCAGTAAATACACACCGTACCCTATCAGAAGGTCACTTATTCCAATAACTATCCTCGTAACAAGAGGAAGTTCAGCGGCTTGACTTTCAAAAAGTGCAGTCAACCTCGGGATAATAAACACCATCATCACAATCAAAACCACAATCAACAAACAAACGATCGCGGCCGGATACATCAGCGCACTTTTGATTTTATGTTTAATGTCTTGCCTTCGCGCAATATCGGTCGCCAAATTGTCCAAAGTTTTGTTTAGTTGCCCGGCGGCCTCGCCCGATTCGATCATCCCGATCTCCATATCCGAAAATTCGCCATCATGATAACTCATCGCTTCGGATAAACTTTTTCCGGATTCAACTTTTTCGTGCAAATCCTGAATCGCAAGATACAAATGAGACTTCGGACTAACCTGTCCCTGCAAAGATTTCAAAGACTTTAATACAGACACTCCCGCATTGATCATCACCGAAAGCAAATGGAAAAAATTCGCCTTCTCATCGGCCTTTATTTTTGAATGCGAAAGTAAAAAACGATTTAATTTTTTAAACCAATCGGTCAAGAAAAACCCGGTCGACTCAAACTCGAACATACTCTCGGCTCCCAAAAATCTCTTCCCTTTCTCGGAAATCAGAACATCATCCTCGTCGATATTTAAAACAACCGCGGGCTTCGTTGATTTTTTGGCGCCCATAGCACCAACCTTACCTTCATCTCCCAATCTGAAGACTTCCTTTCCGGCAAAAACAAAGTCTTTAGCTTTCTTTAGCATTTACGTCTGTATTATTTTCAGAAAATTCTCCCTTTTTCGAAACTCTATACACTTCATCAAGACTCGTCACTCCTTCCAGCGCCCGAATAATTCCGGCCTGCTCAAGCGTCAACATTCCCTCTTGCAAAGCAATGTCATGGATCTCAAGAGTGGAAAGTTTATCAAAAATCGCCTTTCTAACTTTATTATCAATTCTCAAAACCTCATAAAGTCCGACTCGGCCATGAAAGCCGGTTTTGTTGCATTTTTCGCAACCTTTCCCCGCGTAAAATTTCATATTTTCCAATAATTTGGGATCAATCTCGCCTTCCAAATTTGCTTTCCCCAAAGCCAACTTCAACCTATCTTTCGTTTCTTCGCTCACAACAACTTCTTGTTTGCAATTCTCGCAGATTTTCCTGACAAGTCTCTGCGCGATCACAAGCTCGAGAGTCGACGAAAGCAGGTAAGGCGCAATGCCCATATTTATAATTCTTGTAATAGTTTCAACCGCGCTGTTTGTGTGCAAAGTCGACAAAACCAAATGCCCGGTAAGCGCCGCTTCAATCGCAGTGTCGGCGGTTTCTTTGTCACGGACTTCCCCGACCATTATTATATTTGGATCTTGGCGCAAAGCCGATCTCATTCCCGAAGCGAACGTATATTGAATCGCTGGATAAACCTGACTTTGATTAAGCCCGTCTATCTGGATTTCCACAGGATCTTCAATCGTCAAAATGTTCACACCAACTTGATTTAAGCGCATCAGAGCTGAGTACAAAGTCGTTGTTTTTCCGGATCCGGTAGGCCCTGTATTTAAAATAATTCCATTTGGCGCCTTCAACGCTTCCTCAATATTTTTTAGCGCGCGCCCGGTAATCCCGAGCTCCGGCAAATCCGGAATTTGTCGCGACTTATCTTGAATACGCATCACAACTTTCTCGCCGTTGACGGTAGGCATGGTCGAAACACGAAGATCCATGTCCTTTCCCTCCTTCGTTGTAACGTCGGTGCGTCCGTCCTGCGGAATTCGTTGTTCGTCGATTTTCAAATTCGACATAATTTTAATTCTCGAAACCACAGCCGGATGCAGATTTGTTGGGTATTCGACAATTTGTTGCAAAACACCATCCACTCTGAACCTCACGCGCACGCGGTTTTCCTCCGGCTCCAGGTGAATATCGCTTGATCGCATATCAAGGGCCAGACTTATCGCAATCATCACAAGCTGCGGAATATTTGCAGCCAAAATCGTATCTTGAAGCTGCTTTAATTTTGGATTTGATGCAAGCAGGGAAATATCTGCGGCTACCGCCGGGGCCACAACTGCCGCCGTCGGAACAGCTACCGGAATTGCGGCTGGCGCCGTTGCTTGTCCTGAATTTTGTGTATTTTGTTCTGCCACAGTCAAACGGTCAAATATTAAATATTCTGAAAATATGCATTTATCTTTACAGAAAAATTAATCACTCCACTCGAATTTTCACTCTCATCAAAGCTCATGTGAATAGACTGAATGTCCATCAATCGCACCTTATCCAAAAGCGATCCGGATTTTTCGATATATTGCAAAAACTTTGTAAAATTTTCCTCCGAACTTGAAATAGTCATTCGTAGTGGAAGACATTTATAAGCCCCATCTTCGCTAACTTGAATATCCTGATACTCAATGTTCGAAATCACAAATTTGTTGTTGTTTCTATCCGTCTCGCTTTCAAAATGGTCGAAAGCTCGAGTCAATTCGGTATAATCATCGCCAGCAGGAAACACCTCTTTCAAACTGGCATCAATTCCGTCGCTCAAATCGTCAAATAATTTCTTTTGATTTTGATATTCGCTTTTTTCGGATACAGTTTGTGACTTCAAATCTTGAATGACAGTCTCATTTTGAGCAACCGCCTCTTTGTGCAAGCTATAATCGACCCAATTAAAATAAGTGTAAGCTCCAATCAGCCCAACGAATAACACGCAAAGAACAGTATAAAAAGTTATACCTCTTTTTTGTTTATCTATGATTTCTTGATAATTTACCTTTGCCATTATTCGTTTTTGTTAATTCCACTTACAGAAATACCGCTCACAGAAACACCGGTTTCCTTCTCCAGAAACTCTGGGATGGCGTCCGGAACGATCTTATCATCCGGATCCTCGAGCGCCTCTTTTTGCAACTGAACTTTCAAACTCAAAGTCGACGTATATCCTTCATCCGCTGAACCGCTCTTGGTAAACGATTTCATCTCAACACCGGTGAAATAAGAACTTGCGTTTAATTGATCGATCAAATTCGTAATCATCGTAAAGTTCGTGGTGTCATAGCGCTTTGTCACTCCCGTAATGGTGATTTCTCCGGTTGACGTATCAAAATCGTAGCTCGTATACTGAATGCCGCCCAACGCCTCGTAATACCCTTCGCTAAAGTACTGATCGACATAACTGGTCACCAATTCAATCTGATTCATGATATCCGACCAATTAATTCGGGCCTCTTTAATTTTCTGGATCGAACCAAGTTCATTTTCAACAATACTATTAATTTGTTTGATCAAATCTTTGAATTCATGCTCGTCCAAAGCCTTAATATTCGTATTTTGAAGTAAAGCGAAAAGTTCAGTATTCGAAACCAATTGTCTCGTCTGACTGTATAATTTGCCTCCGCTGTCCACGGTACTGCCCACATCTTCGCTTGCAGCCTCGTTTGCAGACTCGCTTGCCAAACCACTCGCTTTTTCTTCCAACTTCTGGCTCAAAAGATTTTCAAAAATCACTTCGTACTGAGAATCATCCTCAATACTAAGGTCAATCAAAACGATTCCTTTTTTCTTCGTCAGCTTCTCCGCCGCCAAATCAAAGGCCTTAACAATTTTTTCTTTTAATTTTGTCATTTCCGCAAGGGCGGCCTTCCTTTCTTCCTCGGGGATCGTCGAATTCCATTTTATATAATAATTTCGCAAATACTCATCGCCGTAATAACTAACTTGATTCAAATAAAACTTTCCTTGGAGAAATCTGTAGATATTAAGCTCTGTTTGAAGATCCTTAATTTCCGCATTTTCTTTGTCCAATTCATCCAAAACTGAAGGAATATTCAATGAATTTGTCACAAAATCCAATCTGTGGGTCGTTTGACTCATAAAAAACAAAATTGCAACAATTCCCAATACAACAATAAAAGCAAATGCCCCTTTCATAACATAAAGAAGAATACTTTTCGGAGGCTCGACTCCCTCAAGCAAAGACTCATCAATTTCAGGTGGAGCGTCCAAAATCCTCTCATCGGTCGGAGATTTCTCGGTTTTAAGCGCGCTGGCAATAAGCGGAGAATAGCCCTCTTCACCAGGCGCTGCGAGCGCATCGGCCGCGTCGAGCGCGGACGTTTTTTCCCTCTTTGGCCTTATTTTATCCAACAAAGCCCCAATCAGATTTTTCTTTGGAGGCACATTGGCGGAAAGCTTCTCGTCGCCAAACGGCTCAGGTTTGCCAAGAAGAAGATTTGCTTCTTTGCCTTCAGAAGTTTCCGATTTCCCGATTTCAAACGGGAGCTTTTCTCTTATTTTTTCCAGGAAAGACATTTCTTGTGTTTTTGTATTAATTTTTTATCCTAACATTATACCAAAATTTAACCTGTCAGTAAAGGGTGAATCCTTGGGAACTTCCCTGGGATTTCCTGGGAACTGGCGTTTTGCGGCGATTTTCCCCGAGGAAATCGTCTAACCTGTAAACTCAGACCTGTAAATTTTTCCCCGGGGAAAAAGCACTGGATTTCCCCGGGGAAACCTTCCAACCTGTAAATCCCAACCTATAAAAAATTCCCCGGGGAAAATTTTCATTTCCCCGAGGAAAATACTTCGCAAACAAACACTTTATATCGCGCGATTCAGCGCCTTTTACTGTAATTCAACAGTCGCTCCGGCCTCCTCAAGTTTCTTCTTCATTTCTTCAGCATCCTTAAGATCAACACCTTCCTTTATAGCTTTTGGTGCTCCGTCAACCAAGTCTTTAGCCTCTTTTAGACCAAGACCGGTCATTTCCTTAACGACTTTGATAACAGCGATCTTGTTGCCTCCTGCGGATGCAAGAACAACATTCTTTTTGCCGCTACCAACAGCTTCTTCTGCGTCACCGCCTGCAGCTGCGCCAGCAGCTCCGGCAACCATCATAGGTGCGGCAGCGCTAACGCCGAACTTCACCTCGAGAGCCTTAACCAAGTTAGCAAGCTCGAGAACTGGAAGTTTTTCAACAAGTTCCATGATTTTTTCAGAGTCCTTGCTGAGTTCGACTTTTACTTCGTCTGACATAATTAATTAGGTTAGGATATATTAAGCAGTTTGTTTTTTTGCGATTGCATCAAGAGCGCGAACAAATCCGGCGATAGTGTTGTTAAGTACTCCATGAAAGCCGGAAATTGGTGATTTGAGCAAGTAAACGAGTTTCGCCATAAGTTCTTCTTTGGACGGAAGAGTAGCAAGAGCTTTTACTTCCTCCATAGTTAGAACTTTCCCGTCCAAAAGTCCTCCCAAAAGAGCTAACGCTTTATTCTTTTTCGCGTAGTCATAAACAATCTTGGCTCCAGTAGCGACATCATCATTACTGAAAACGGCTCCGATGGCTCCAACCATAACTTCATCCGGGATTTCGACGTCATATCCGGCCTCTTTTGCGGCGATTTTCATCAAAGTTTTCTTCGCCACCTTCATATCGGCATTTTTTTCACGCAACTTGCGTTTCAACGTTTGAACCTGATTAACCGTCAACCCCTTATTCTGAGCAAAAACGATCGATTGAGCCTCTTTGAACTTTTTAACTAGTTCAGCAAGGATTTCCTCCTTTTTTTGTCTTGTTATTGGCATATTTGCTTGATGTTAAAAAAAATCTCATCTGGGAGTCGTAGACAGATGAGACTTAAATCTTTAGGTTTCCTCTTTAGCTCCCTGTTACCACTTGCTATACCAGTCAAGACCTTTTTAAGATAGGAGCTGAAACCTAATTTTGTTTGTCTCGGCAGGACTTACTTCTCCTCGCGCCATTCCGCGCTCGGAGCTGCCTACTGTCTGCGACACGGGGTATTCTACTCAGCCACTTATAAAAGTCAATGAAAAAGTCAAAACTAGCCAAAAATGAGTTCGTCCATAACGTCGTGTGCAATTAAGGAGGATTGTTTGAGTGATTGCAGTATTAAACAAAAACCACAACTTTTTGCATTTTTGCACGACCACAAAAACTGCCGTTGTGCGATTTTCCAGGTTGGCAACTTTCCCATGGGAAAGTGTATAATGCTTTTTGGAAATTTGGCAAGTTCAACAATCTTAACAATCTTTGTTTACGCGAATTGCGGAATTAAACACAAATTGCAGTGGTAAGCATGTTTTTCAGACCCTCCTAAGTATGTTAAAATCCAATCGCCTTCAAGAACGTCTGCCGGATACCCCCCGAAATCATTTATATGAAAATCATTTATATGAATTTTCTACCCAAGCTCAATTCCTTCCTTAAATCCGCCCAAAATCCGCTCATCGTAGTCTTGGGCCCCACCGCAAGTGGCAAAACAGCGCTATCTTTAAAAATCGCCCACGAAATAGGCGGCGAGATCATCTCGACCGACTCCCGCCAGATATACAAAGGTCTCGAAATCGGCTCGGACGTTCTCCCGCTCAAAAAGCGCCAAAACATTCCTCACCATATGATTGGCATAGTCGAACCTGACCAAAGCTACAGCCTTGCAGAATATAGGGACGACGCGCTCAAAATTATCGCCCAAATCCGCGCACGCAAACACATCCCAATGTTAGTCGGGGGGACGGGTCTCTACATCTCATCGATCATCGAGGAATATGACGTCCCAAGAATTCCACCCGACAAAGCCCTGAGAGAACGCCTATACAAAGAAGCCGCGAAAAAAGGCGCAGAAGCTCTTCATAAACGTCTCGCAAAACTCGATCCAGAAGCCGCAAAGCGCATCCATCCAAATAACCTCCGCTACGTCATTCGCGCTCTGGAAATTAATAAAAAAACCGGCAAACCAAAAACCGATAAAAAAGCCGGGCTGGCCAGCTCAACGGGCCACGGCTCAGGTCAAACCGGTCCAGCCAAATCCTCGCCTTTCGACGTCTTTATGATCGGCATTGAATACCCTCGTGAAGAGCTTTACGAGCGCATCAACAAACGCGTCGACGAACAAGAAATGCGCGGCCTAATAGAAGAAGTCACGAACCTTCTTGCCCACGGCTATGACGAATCTCTCCCAGCCATGACCTCCCTCGGCGTCAAAGAAATAATCCCATTCATCCGCGGAGAACAGACTCTCGAAGAATGCAAAGAAATCCTTAAAAAAAACACGCGCAACTACGCAAAAAGACAGATGACGTGGTTTCGCCGCTACAATCGCAACGACGACAAAAACGGCTCCAACCGCATCTGCTGGATTAAACCCGAAGATCTTTAATACAACGCCTCCACATAGCACTTCTCGCAATAAACAACCTCCGGCCGATCCGGGGCATAAGTCGTGCGGATTTCCTTTTCACATTTCCCGCACTTGCGATCAAAAAACTTCCTTGGATTA
>JBAZPI010000016.1:0-19367 GCA_041648305.1 Candidatus Altimarinota bacterium
TCCACCTGCGAAGCAATCACGTTCGACAACACGCGCGTTCCATCTTCAACAACCGCGCAAGCAGTCTCATCACAAGATGTTTCAATCCCCAGAATTTTCATGCCACACATATACACTAAGTAAGCCTCTCCGGGCAACACCGGGGCAACGGCCCGGCATATCTAGGGCACCACGAAGCAATTGAAAAACACCTTCAGATATGGTATAATTCAACGATGGATTTGAAAACAAAAATACAAAATTCAACCCTGATTCGTCCGGACCTAAAAGAACGTCTTCTTGCGAATTTTGACAAATTAACCGACGAGCAGAAGGCCAAAATCGACGAATCCCTGGATGTGAAGCCGATCTATGATCAGGCTATTTCAGAGGCTAAAGAAGTCGGAAAAAAATTCGAAAAAGAAATTAAAAAAGACATCGAAGTAAAAGAATCGGAAAAAGCAGACAAAAATGTAGAAGATGCTTTAAATAATCTGTAAAAATCACGCTATGCCAGAGAACGCTGGGGAAAATCAGGAATACAAAGCTTTGGTCGACACCGTCGAAGAAGCTGAACAAGCCGAAAAACAAGAGACTCCCGAGGCTCCCGCAGCTGCAGAGGCCGGAGAAACGCCGGAAGACTTGAGCGCAAAAGTCGAAACAGCCATCAAAAAAGGAGAAGACAACATCAAAACTCTGGCTGATTTTATGGGCGAATTCGACGTAAACAAAGATGCGTACGCACAAGCAAAACTCAAAGCATACGGAGAGGAAATCACCAAAATCAATGACCGGCTGAAATCACAATTAAAAGAAAAAAGTGTAAAAGTAAACGCATTAGTCGAAACTATATTAAAAGATCTCGACGTTGCGGACAGCAAAATTGACGAAGTGGACAGCATCGCATGGGGCAAAGTATTGAAAGGCGAAATTACCATGGAAAAAGCCAAACACTTAGCTAGCAAAAAAGAAATATTCAAAGAAGCCGCAGGAAATCTCCCAGGCGACACAAAACTCAAATTGGACTTGGTGGTAGCGATAGGGGAAGGGAAATTCGCGGAATACATAGAAACAAACAGAGACCAACTTCGAAGCAAAATGCTTAAACCGCCACAAATTCCGGAAGCAACAGAAAATAAAGAAGGCGCAACTGAGATAAAAGTTAATTTCCAATCGATTTATACTCTTCTGGAAGTTGACGCCAAAAGTGACGTAGCAAAAATAGTTCAAAAAGAAGTCAAAATAGCTAACCTATTTACGGACCAAGAAATTCTAAGAATCGTTTCAGTCAAAAGCGGGACCAGCCTTGCCGGAACCGAACATAAAAAAAACATCGATGTTGCCAAATTTTTCTCAACCGGCCAACCGAAAGACGCGGAGCAAATCCGCCAAAGAGGACTATACACAGCCAAAGAAAAATATATTCCGATTTTTGATGGAGCGGTTATAACTTTTGTTAATCAGCCAAAGAACAAAGATCTCGAAGTCGAGGGCAAAATCCGGGAAGAGAAGCCCAAAGAAGCAAAACCCGCAGCGGCAGAGTCGGCGACAGAAAAACCCGCGCAACGAATATCTCCAAGCAATCTAACCGAAGCTCAAGCGGTAGGTGTTCTAAGCAATCCCGGCGCGTACAAAGGAAATGATCTTCTAATGGAATCCGCGGCCATTTTAGCTCCATACGCGGTCATGAACAACTTAGACGCACTCCGATCTGTAGACCCGGCTCTCCCAAAAAGATTGTTAGGCGTAATTAAGAGAAGCGAGGAGATCAAAAAAGGGAAAGTTGTCGGGCTAAAAGAGGAATACAAACCGGAAGAAATTCAAAGAATATTGGAAAGTTTGGATTTGCCGGAGTATAGAAATAACCCGAAAATAAAAGAAATTGTCGGGAAAGTGATTGCAGCATTAAAAGAAAAAAAGAAAGAAGGAGCTCAGTTATTTTTCAAACACATAGAAGCGATTTACCAAATCGACGCGGAACAAGCGAAAGACGCCTTCAGAGAATTCGTAGGAAATGCTTCGGATCAAGTAGGTAGCCTCCTCATCCCAATCGCGAAATTTCTAATCAAAGAAAAATTCGACAATGCAGAAAATCTACTCGAGGAAGCGATAGCGAAAGACCCAATAACTGCGATTGAACATATGGAGGTGTTATTGGACAATGGAGTTGGTGTCAAAGCCTTTGGAGAAATGTACGACAAATATCCGATCGTCGTTGTCCAAATGTCTCAGCATTTATTGAAATCGGATTTTGGGAAAACAATGGTAGAAAAAGCGGTCGTGTTTCATCCGGAAGACGCGCTTCAAAACGGCGAAAGTTTGACAGGCTCGGAGTACGGATCAGAGCTTTTAATAGAAGCGATTGAAAAATGCCTGAGAAAAGGCGAACAAGGGGCGCAAACCATTTTAAAATCCGCAAAAGTGGTTAAAAAATTAAAAAGAGCTCAAGGATATTTCTTAAAAGAAGCTGCGAAGATCGCCATAAAAACGCCAAGAGGGGCGCTAGCCATTTTGGAAGCCGTGGAAGATTTGGACGGCTTCATCGAAGGCTCGGACGAAATCATAAAACACGCCGCGCAGAAAGTAGCGAAAGAAACTCCGGAAGAATTTTTGAAAGTAGCAATCAAATTAAAAAAGTTCGACTGGATGGGGGGTATGCTTGAAAATGCAGTAGAAAACGAAAAATTCGAAAACAATCCAGCGGCTCTGCTTGGCGGAGCGGAGGTGTTGCTGGAATTTGAGTTCGGAAAATCTCTTTTAAAGAATCTCGCAGAAGACAAACCGGAAATTTTGCTGGCCAACGCAGACAAATTAACGAAATTCACTTCAGCGGAATGGATGCAAAAAGCGGTTAAAAACGTGTTCAAAAAAGATCCGATATTGGTTATTAACAATGCGGACAAATTAGCGGGTCACGACAAAGCTTGGACGCTGCCGATTTTTGCATTCGCCGCAGAAAAGTATTCGGAATACATATTGATTAGAGCGGACAAAGTTAGTGCGCTGCCATATGCGGAAGAGTTGTTTGAAGCAGCGGCTGCCAAGAAGCCAAACAAGGTAGTGATAAATATTGATAAATTCGAGAAATTCGCAGACAAAGCATGGGTGAGAAAAGCGGTCGAAGAAGTGGCCGCGAAAAGCCCGGCTACGTTATTGATGTCAGCGGAAAAACTCAAAAAATCGTTAAAATGGGTCGGCCCGCTTATCACCAAAACAGTCAACGAAAATCCGGGATTGACCTTCCACATTCCGGATGAAACGGAAGCGGGTGAAACACTGAAAGTAGGCAAAGCGCTAATAGATAGAGTTATCAATAGCAACAGCGCTGCCAAAGTACTAAACGCAGCGGACAAATTGCTGGCCTACGAAGAAGGGAAAGCCGCAGTCAAAAAATGGGCGGAAATACGCCCGGATCTTGTCCCTGTTTTCATCGATAAATTGGAAGGATACGAGTGGGTGCCGGATATACTTAAGAGCCTAGCGGACACACGTCCGGAAGACATATTGGTCAATCTCGATGGCGTGGCAAAATTTGATAGAACTTTATGCGCCAGCTTGGTGGAGACCATCGCCAAAAAACACCCAAAAATATACAAAAAATATTCACATAGAGTGGACATGATGCTCAAGGAATTTAAGAAACCGGTTCCTACCGCAGAACAACGGGCCGAGATGGACTCAAGAGTGGACAATGCGCCAGTTCCAATTCCGGGACCAGAACCAGGGACAGAGCTACCACCAGCTAGACAAGATGATGAGGCAGGACAGCCCGAGCCTTCTCCAGAACCGGTCGTAGACGGGATGTCAGCTAGCAAAATAGAAGTAAGAAAAAAAGAAGTCGAAAACTTTATTAAAACAGTAAAGGCAAATACGACATTGCCAGACTTAATCTCGCAAGGAATGCGGGAAAATTGCAAAGATGCATTAGCGTTAATACTTCTCGAAAAAGGATACGATAAGGACACGAAAGTGGATATCCAAATGGTCAAAAATGATAGCGATGGAGCATATTACGCATATATATCGTTAGACGGAAGCGAGCCAATAAAGGGCGGACAATACAATCCAGAACAGGCATTTTTTGTAGCACTAACCAATATTAAAGAAACCGGCATTTTATCACTCGAGGAGAGAGGTAAATTCGATCAAATATTCGCCGGTCTCGATTCATCCCAACCTTTCTTAAAAGAAGAAAGCATCAGGCAAAGATTGGCGCGTACGCTCTTAGAAAAAGGATATGACAAAAATCCAATAAAAAACGTGGAGCAAGCAAAGGATGAGCATGGCGAATATTTTGTGACGCTAACTCTTGAGGATGGTAGAAAAATTAAAGGTGGACAATTCAGCTATGAAAAAGCATTCTTAGATGCGGTCGGGAAAATTGAAGAACCACTCCAAGCGACAGAGGCTTAAAACTCTAATTAATTAGCACCTTCCTCAACAACCCTTTATAATGTCTCCGTGAAGCCGACCTCAATCCAAATCATCGAGATCCTAAAGCGCGCCGGTCATGAAGCCTATTGGGCGGGTGGCTGCGTCCGCGATATGCTTCTTGGTATCGAACCAAAAGATTTTGACATAGTAACTTCCGCAAAACCCGACGAGATCGAAGATCTCCTCGAGCACACAATTCCGATCGGCAAAGAATTCGGTGTAATCCTAGCAATCAAAAACGGCCACAATTTTGAAGTGGCAACTTTCCGTTCGGACAGTGGATACTCGGACGGACGCAGACCGGATGCGGTCGAATTCACGAATGCAAAGCAGGATGCGCAGAGACGCGACTTCACAATCAACGCGATGTTCTATGATCCGACTAACGACAAAATCATCGACTACGTTCAGGGACAAAAAGACATGAAAGAAAAACTTATTCGCTTCATTGGAAACCCGGAAGAACGTATCCAGGAAGACCACCTAAGACTTCTCCGTGCAGTTCGATTCAAAAACAATTTCAATTTTCAATATCACCCCGACACGTACAACGCGATTAAGCCAAACGCGCATCTGATTGCCAATATTTCGAAAGAACGCATCCACAACGAACTTGATAAAATGATCCTTGGCGCAAACGCCGAAAAAGGATTTGAAGAATTATACGAACTTGGGCTGCTCCAACACATAATGCCGGAGGCATGTAAGATGAAAGGCGTCGCACAACCGTCAATTTATCATCACGAAGGCGACGTCTGGAAACACTCACTCCTTTCGCTCAAGAATCTGACAGATGAGGAATCCGACCCCAATCCTCTACCGGAAACAATAAGTAGCAATTTAAGATGGGCGACCTTTTTACACGACATCGGTAAACCGGATACTTTCAAATATGAAGGGAAAAGAATTCGCTTCGATCACCATTCGGAAGTCGGGGCAGAGATCGCGCTCGACCTCCTCAAACGCTTAAAATTTTCTAAAAAAGATACGACAAGAATTTGCTGGCTTATCGAACACCACATGATGGTTGTGCCATTAATAAAAATGCCCAAAAAGCGCAAACGCCACTGGTTTCTGCTCGACGGTTTCCCTGAACTTCTTGAACTTTATCGCGCAGACGCACTCGGCATCGAGCCTGTTGATCTCACGCTCTACCACAACCTCAAGCGCCTTTATAAACACGAAATCGCCGAACTTAAACTCATGCCGCAACGTCTGATTTCCGGCGATGAAATTATGAAAGCCCTAAAAATCCCGGCCGGCAAAAAAATAGGTAAATTACTAGCCCGCATCCGTAGCGAACAATTGGGCGGGAAATTGAAAACAAAAAAAGATGCGCTTGAATTTATCAAGGGCATCAAAGTGCCAAAAGGCAAATAAATTTACTCGACTGGAGTCTCTTCGGGCGGAGTCTCTTCCACCGGGATCTTCACGGGCGGGATATTCCCGGCGTCGCCAGGCAGAGTCCCTTCTTCCTCGACCTTCGCGCGTACCTCCTCTGTAGTCTCCTCATCTTCCCTCCATTTAGCCGTGCCGCTTTCATCGGCCTCAAAAACCAATTCAGGGAAAGCCAATTGAAAAACTTTTTCGGCAACATCGGGATTCGCAGCCACAGCCTGGGAATTTGCCGCCTCATAAGCCACTTTAAATTGTTCAAAAAGTTTGTCATATTTTCTCTCCGAATAAAGTTGAACCGTCTCCAAAATCCCCTGATCTTTATCGCCATTATGGAAATGTGCGCCAATCGCGCCAGTGACCTGTAGAACATTCTGAACAAGATTCTCGTAATCCCGAACTTTATCCGAACTCAAACGACTCGAAGCAACTTCCGCCAAGCCCTCATTTGGAATATCTTTCTCCATGTGAAAGAGCTCGTGCAAAAGTACGTGGCGCATAACAGTCAAATGATCCTCATTCAAATGCTCGTTATCAAACAAAATCGGATCAATCTCGGCATGATCCTCAAAAGCTTCCCCAACACCAAGCCCAGCCTGACGCTTGAGCAAAATTTTATTTGTCTTCACATCAACGTGCCTTCCGACGAACATCAAAACACGCTGAATTTTTCTTACTTTATCAATAGCGGTTGGCGTTTTTTCCTGTTCCAACTCTTTCAAAAATTGATCCAGAGTCTTCGCCATCGGATCTTCGACTTGCGATTCCTTCAAAGTTTTGCCAGCCAAAACGTCAGCGACAGCACCAGCCGTATCACTGGCCGGAGCCACTTCTTCAGTAGGAGCAGGATCAGGAACTATTTGTCTATCATCTGTACTCATCGCACAATTATAGCATAAATGAGCCTCATTTGCTACCCCTCATCTATGCAATTCATAAATTAATTGATAAAATCTGACAGGTTCATTCCTCGTTCAATTAACTACAATCCCATGGAACAAGCCTTTAGTCTCGCATTACTAATACTGATATCAATCCTCCCCGCGCTCTTTTTACTCTGGTTTTTCGAAAGACAAGACAAGGGCGAAAAAGAACCGCGCCGCCTCAAAAACAAAGTTTTTTTCTGGGGCGTTTTTTCAATGCTCATTGCGGCAGCGATAGAACTTAACGCGGAATGGCTCCTGCCAGACGGGATGAATTTTTGGGTATACCTCCTCATAATTTCGTTCATCACCACGGCGGCGGTAGAGGAAGGTTTGAAATTTTGGATCGTAAAACGCATCGCATGGCCGCACAAAAAATTCAACGAAATCATGGATGGAATAACATATGCCGTGATCGCCGGACTCGGGTTCGCCGTATTGGAAAATCTATTTTTTGTCATCCCGGGAGGAGTCCAAACAGGAATTTTGCGTGCATTTCTTGCAGTTCCGGCTCACGCGCTTTTCTCGGGCATCATGGGCTACTACATCGGCCGCGCAAAATTTGAAAAAACCCCATGGGACGCGCGAAACGCGCTATGGAAAGGATTCGGTTTGGCTGTCCTTTATCATGGACTTTACGACTTCTTCTTGCTCTCCGGATCTTGGCTTTGGATCTGTGTCATCCCACTCATGATCCTCATGATAGTCCAACTGAAGAACTTGGTTAATAAAGCACGTTACGAAGACAAAGTGCAGAAACGACCCCCGACCACGCTTAATTTCATCAGAGGACTGCGCATTGTTTCAGCGACGATTTTAGTCGTCGTGGGCGTTCTTCATTTTATAGGAACAATAATGTTGGTGAAGAATGGCTCTCCCGCAGCATGGTCATGGCGATATACACAGATCGATATTTTATATAGCGGAATTATTGCTTTGATTTTGTTTCTGATCGCCTTCCTGCTGATAAGAAAAAAGAAGCTTGCGAAAAGCTTGCAAAACAAAGAGAAAATGGTATAATTCGACCCTGGGCCCTAAGCCCTGGGCCCTAAGCCCCTGGGTTCGGGGATCCCTAACAATTCCTGTCATGCGCCTACGCGACAATATAAAAAATCTACTTATCAAAGCGGGACTCTCGGAAGACGAGATATTGTTTTACGTGACACTTCTTAGCAATCAAGGGAAATCCATCTATGAGGTAGGAAAAAAGGCCGGGATTTCAAAGAACAAGGCATACAAAGCATTCTCAAATCTCCACGAACGCAAAGTGGTTGGCTACACGGGAAGCGGCCAATTCAAATACGTTTTCCCAACTTCGCTCGAACCCCTTACAACTGAACTCGACCGTCGTCGTAGAACTCTCGGCCGAACTTCGGACAATCTCAAAAAAATAGACAAACTCATCCCGTACCTCAACACCAAAGAATCCGATGCGAGTATTGAAATTCTCGAAGGGGAAGACATCCATCAAGACTATTTCGACCTATTGGACATGGAATGGGACACGGTTTTTGCCTATGGTGATTTTGATATGTTCTGTGAAGAAGTTGGATTCGAAAATGAGAAAAAATTCATACGAAATCGAGTTAAAAAAGGGAAAAAAGCAAAGGGCATATTTAACAGCACTGGCGCCTACACAAAAGACGTCACCGGTAGAGACGCAAACGAACTTCGAAAATCAATAATCACCGAAGACGAAAACTTCAAAAACATTTGGGTCTACATGTACGACAAATCAAACCTGACCTCGATTTGGACGAAAGACGAAAACGATAACTTTCAGGGAATAGTAATAAAAAACAAAGCGGTCTCCGCTCTACACAAAAATCTTTTTGAAAAGATGTGGCAACAAAAAATATGCAATTAGAAGGCGCAAAAATCATCTTGAGAAAATTCAAAATAGAAGACGCTGATCAAGTATACGAAAATGTTCGCGAACCGTCTGATCGTCCTTGGGCGTACACGATTAAAGATCCATATTTGCCAAAAGACGCTATTGAATGGATCGAAAAAACTCACAAAGACTTTGGAACTCGTGAAGCCTTCCAATTTGCAGTTGTCCTGAAAGAGACAGGCGAGGTGATAGGTGGCGCCGGGTTACATTCAATCAACTGGGATAATAGGAAAGCGGAAGTTGGGTACTTAATCAGAAAGCAGGATAGGGGAAAGGGCTACGCGACTTGCGCAGTTCACCTACTACTGGATCACGCATTCAAAGAATTGCAGTTGAACAAAATTGGAGCGCGAATGTTCTCGGTCAATGAAGCCTCGCGCAAAATCCTTGAAAAATACGGCTTCACCCTCGAAGGAACCTTTCGCAAAGAACGTTTTAAAGACGGAGTTTATTACGATGAACTCCGGTATGGGCTTTTGTATTCAGAACACCCACATAAGTCCACACGACCCGCAAACCACTAGGAGTTACCACGTGTGATGTGAGCCCCATATGAGCCAGAATAGGCAATATTTACACGAAAATGTCCAGAAAATCCCCGGGGATTTTCGTGACATTTCATTGATTTAATGGCCTGGAATACAAACAAGTTTTCCCACTTCAGGAAAACAATTTTAAGCAAAATCACGTCAATTAACAGGTTGGACAAGCCAGGCGCGGTGTTATCTCGCCGCAAAATTGCAGGATTTTGGATGTGCGGTACTGTTGATGACCGGTCATCACCACACACCATGACAGCCGAACAATTCATCCAAAAGTATGAAGAGCTAATGCTAAAAACCCCGCGCATAGCTCTAATCAATATGAAAGCAGTAAACAGCGAATACTGCACATGGTCGATCAGTAACAAAAACTGCTACATGTGCGCCGCAGCCGACCACAACGAAGATTGCCTCTGGTCAAGATGGTTATATTTCTCAAAGGACACCGTAGACTGCAGCTTCATGCACAAAGGCACTCTCTGTTACGAATGTCTCGACTCAAACGGCTGCTATAACTGCAACTATTGCCAAGACTGCGAAAACTGCACAGACAGCGAATACCTATACGATTGCATTGGCTGCAATAATTGTATCGGATGCGCCGGGCTCCGCAGACAGCAGTACAGGATTTTCAATAAACAATATTCGAAAGACGACTATTTTCGCATGGCAACAAAAATCATCCAAGCACGTCACGTAAATCCAGCTAAAGCCAACGAGCAACTCCAAGAAATGTTCGGGCAAATTAAAACGCAAACCCCGCGCAAATCCATTCACATGCTTCATAGTGAAAACTGCACCGGCGATTACGTGTACAACAGCAAAAACAGCCACGACTGTTTCGATATAAACGACTGCGAGGACTGCGGATACCTATACGAAGCCGTAGATAAGATCAAAGACTGTTACGACATCTACGCCCTCGAGCAAGCTGAATTCTCATACGAAGGCGTTTCTAATTGGGGATTTAACATAAATTTCTGTGTAGGCGTGTGGTTCTGCAGCAACATGGAGTACTGCGACACATGTCAGTCATGCAAAGATTGCTTCGGATGCATAAGCCTGCACAATCGACAGCGCTGTATCCTCAATAAACAGTACGAGCGAAGCGAGTATGAGCGCTTGAGTGCGGCGATCAGAGCTGACATGCGAGCCAAAAACCTCTACGGCCGCTGGTTCCCGCCATCGCCATACCCATTCGAAGACACGCTGGCGGCGGACTGCTACGCCGAGCCCTAATAATCCAGCCCCTCCCCATCAAAAATCTCCTTAAAATACCACTTTATCACATTCCAGTTGTTATTTCGCGGCAGAAGAGTGTACGCACTCAATTCATTCTCACAACTCGGTCGTGCAACGCCCGAACTTTCCCCGCCTGTAGCCTCCCATTCAGCAATCATCTTCCCGCAATTCTCGGTTGTTGTGTAAGGCGGAACGTACATAATATTCCCGCTGGAAATTGTGTGATTCGAACGAATATCAAAACTCTGGTATCTGAAATAATATTGAATGGCTTCAGTAACCGAAATATCAGTCTCAGTCTTATTCAACACAGTCTTCACAATGTCATACAAAGTACCGGCGTCGCCAAATCCGAAATTCTGCGCCTTGTCCTGAATCGCAGCGAGGATTTTCTGCTGGCGATCAGCACGCGCAAAGTCCGAAGAAGTATGTCGGGAACGCGCGAGTCGTAGCGCTTCGCGCCCGTTTAAATGATAGTCGCCGGGCGCATAGTTGAGTGTTCCCCAAACGCCATTATCCAAAGTTTTATAAGTCGGATCGATCACAGCTTGATCGAGCCGAATATCAATACCGCCAATCAAATCAATGACGTCAATAAATGCATACATATCAATCAAAATATATTTGTCCAATTGATAACCGGTAATATTGCTCAAAACTCTCTTGAACTCATCCATGCCAAAATAAAAAGGATAATGATTAATCTTCCTGCCGTTGTAATAAAGATCGCGAGGAATTGAAATCATGTCAACGGTTTTGTCGTTCTCATTCAAATGAGCGAAAATCATTGTGTCGACCAAGCTCCCATTTTTCCCGGCAATAAGGATATTGAAAGTCCCATCCTCGTGCGAAGGTCCGCCGGAGAATGAAGGAACGTCTTTAGGTAACTCTAAAGTTTTTTTTTGAGCCCTTCTTCGAAGAATAACAAATTCGTTGTCCCTGCGCCCGAAGGATCGACAACTTCAACCATCCCTGAAGATTTTTCTATAACAACCGAACCCAATAAAGTTCCGGCGGCATCGCCGGCAACATCGCTCAATTTAATATCATAAAAATATCTATATTCATCTTCCCGCGGCAAAGTCTCGACATATAAACCGGCCTGTTCCAACAATAATTTGAAACCTTTATCTTCAAAAGTTTCCTTCAATTGTAGCTGAGCTTCCACAATCTTTTTTTGCACAGCCGGCAAAACATCCAATTTCCCGATAAAAGGCGGCAAAGCTGTCGCCAAATCAGTCACCTGCAAAACAATATTTTCCTCATCTCGAGTATCATTAAGCGTGATACTCAAATGTTTTTTGTTAAATACAACCTGCGCAACAATTTCATTCCCAACGTTCTTGATATCGTAATACAAAACTCCCTCTTTCTCCTGGGGCTCGCTGACAAAAGTCAAATTCTCCGCCTTCAAAAGCGAAGCAACAGCCTCGGCGGAAAAAGCCCCAACGATATAAGATTTAGTCTCATTTACTTGTTTAATAGCAGCCAAAATAATGCTCAAATTGTCAGTCAAAAATTGCTTAACATATATTTGAGCGAAATCCTCGGGTCTTGCAGTATCAACAATATCCAAGGAATTGATAGTAGCTCTATACAGATTCCCGGTTTCCTTCTCCAAATAAAACCTAACAATTCCAGTCCCGGCGGAATCCGAAATTGAAAGACTATATTCCTTGTCGCTCTCAGCCAAACCGGAAATTTTTAAATCCTTTTCTTTCAAAAAAGCCGCAAAATCAGAATTAGAAACGACATACTCAAGGGAACTCTTATTTATAGCCAAATTCTGTTTCAAATTCTCCTGTTCGCCCAAAAATCCAACATATTTAAACAACGCAACTTGAAGCTCATTCTCATTCACGTTCTCCGAACCCTGCTCATCGCTAGCTTCAGTACCGGACACATATTGCCTTGTCGGCATCAAAAGAAAACTTCTGACCTCCGTAAGATCCTGAGCGAGCAGATTAGTCATTTCATTTAATTGCCCAACCTCATCAACAAGCGAAGAACCCTTCATACTCAAAGAAGAAATTCCGCCCGTAACCTGGCTGACTTGCCAATACTGCACCAAGAAAAACAGAACAATCACGGTAATAATAAAATTTCTCTTCGTCAAACGAGGTTGCCATTTTGCCGGCATTTTACTTTTAATGGCACCAGGAACCGTGCCAAGCGATTTCACAAGCTTCTCCCTCAAACTTTTTTTCTCGACCGGCTTTGCCGTTTTTTCAGTATTTTTTGTCATAAGCCACGCAATCTTATAAAAAAACTTGTCTTTATGCAAATTATTATTTAAAATCCCAGCGCCAGCGCAAATAGAACGCAGTTCTGCTTTGCGCAAATCTTCTCCCCTTCACAATCTCGCGGGTGTCGTATAATGGCTATTACCGCAGGTTTCCAACCTGCTGACACGGGTTCGATTCCCGTCACCCGCTCCATAGCGACAGGAAGCGAAGCGATCCAGTCGCAATTTCTATTTCCTCCCCCAGCCCCCCCCCTTTTTGTCTTCCAGCCTAAAAGAGCCGCCGTTTTCGGGGCGGTTAAGCCTTGAGATTACCAATTGCTTTATCCATGCCAGCATATTAGTATTATTTTGCTAGAAATTATTACAGTCAATTTAATACTATCAAGAAATGGATAGTAAGCAAATGGAAAATTTAGGAGGAAAAATTCAAAAATTAAGAAAAGAAAAAGGTCTATCTCAAGACGAATTGGCTAGAAAAGCTGATATCCCGTATACGACGCTTACTAAAATTGAGATTGGGGTAATAAAAAAACCATCGGTTTTTGCAATAGCAAAAATAGCTCAAGCATTGGATATAAAGTTAGATAATTTAATCTATAAAATATGAAAAAATACATTCTCGGTTTCGCATTCTTAAGCATGGTATTCCTGACCGGGTGCTTCAAATCTCCAATCGCTTTTGATGTGGATTATAAAAAAGAATTTTTAGATAAAATTCCAGACGGCGTTGTTTATGAAGGGGACTCTGGAATTGGAGAAGTCTTGGACGGGAAAATAAAATTGCCAGATTGTCAGAACTTAGATTATAAATTCAAACCAGTTGTTGGGAAATTTAATTACGAAGGAAAGATTCATGTTGACTGCAAAAATGACAAAGCAACGTTAGACGTGGAATCATCGTATATGATTGGACTATTGAGCTTCGCGGATAAATATGTTGAAGCTGTAGATTTTAATAATGAAAATTACAGAAAAGAAGCCCTAGATCTAACAAAAAATTGCCAGCCCGGAGACCAAGCGTGTCAAGTCGATATTATTCTTAAACATTTTGCCGGTAAAATAAAATATATTTCTGATATGCGCGATGAAGAACACGTAGAAGGGGTCAAGAAAACGCTTGAAACAGGGATTGGAGATTGCGAAGACATTACTATAGTTCTACTTTCATATTTAGAAAGCTTAGGAGTTCAAACCAAAATGGTTTTAATAAACGGACATGCCTATGGAATGGCTTGTGACCTCCCAATAGAAGAAGTGAAGAAGAATTATGTGCCAACAGGAATGCCATTTAACTACTATCCAATAGATGAAAATACAGCATGTTTTGCGCTAGAAGGAACATTAGGAAAGGATGCCTACATCGGGTTTGATGCAGGGGAAGATGTTGAAAAATTACTTATTGATCCGGTCTCAAAAGAGTTTTGGTTGTTAGATAGTGATGGTATTTACGAAAATGATTATAGAAAACAAGAAGTTGTTGCTGAGTTTAAAGTCCCAGACACATTATATGTAGATGGAGGGGTCAATATTCTGGGAGTGTCGGGAGATAATTTAATTTATTCAAATTACAGTTGTGAAAAAATAAAAGACGACACTGAGCTAACAGAGGACGAAGCCTACTATAAAGAGTGGAATTGTAACAATAAAATTTTTGCCAAGAATTTAAAAAATGATAGTGAAATAAAAATCCACGAATTTTACACTTCTACAGATTATATTGTGAATGAGAACTCTCAAATCACACCTTTAGATAACGGTAATGTGTTGGTGCCGGCAGCCGGGGTCGAACGAAATAATAATTACAATCATGTTGAGGATTTTATTTTTGACTCTGATACAAAAAGTATTGTCTCCCCAACAGATTATATTAAAACAACTTACCCTGATGTCTACGATGAAATATTCAAAGATTATAATTCTTACATTTCCAGCTCAGCATGCCCGAAAGATCAAGGACTAATTAATCCATCAACTTGCGAAGGATTTGGATTTTACGTCGCGATTATTAATCATTCAGATGCTAATAAAACCATTCTTATAAGATCTAGTAGCGGAGGACCTGCCGATGTTCATCCAAAATATACCTTGATAAATACAGGTGACAAAAGGATTATACGATCTTTTGATGATAATTTTGGGATTGGAATGACCATATCAGCAGATAATAAAATGCTTTTTAGTAACCCTGATCGCAGAGAGTGGAATGGTATTTCGGTTGTTGATCTAGGGAAAAAACCTGAAATTATAAATTTAGACACGGGCAAAATAACCGAAATAACAAATTTTTCAATCGATGACCCGATGGTTAATAGAAAATCGTACGAATTCAACAATGAATCCGATTTTATAGTAGGAAATGTGCTTGGGGAAATTTACGATACAAAGAGCAATGAATTTAAAATCGAGCCAGACACTTCCATAGGACAAATTCTAAAAAAATATCTAAAAGGAGTGACTTATGGTGTTCAATTTGAATATGGACTTCCTTTTCAACTAAAACGAACGATTAGCCCAAATGGCAAATATGTTCTCAATGCCATAACGATCAAATATAACCCCTCGCTATATTACGATACAACAGAGGGATTTAGAAAACCCTACATAGCAAACGAATTAATTGATTTATATGAAGCATTCTATTTTCTATTTGATTATTCAAAAATAGATCAAGAACAAAAAATAGATTATGTTTACGTTAGCGATATAAATGGACAGACAATAGGAACTCAATTATCTGTAAATATAACAGATAAAATCATCAATTCTAATGAGAAAGATATTGATTTTGTTTGGGCTGGAAATAAAATAATTTATACGAAAAATAAGAATATTTATCTAGCAGAAATTGATGAGGAAAAAGATCAAATAAGGCTAGTGAAATATAAATTGACAGAAGAAGATGGTAATTATGCCGATTTAACCCTTTCCGCAGACGGAGAGCAACTGTTTTTTGTAAGTGATAACAATGTTATATCCATTCCTTTATAAGGAATGAAAATAGAAATAGATTCAAACTAAAAGCGGTACTCATAATACGCCAGTCAATAATAGTCTTGATTTTTCTTTACCTTTGAGGTAAACTATTCTTGACTTTTTTATCAAATAACTTTAATATGGAGATACACTGGAAAAGCGAGAAATTAAGAAAGGAATTGGAGGATTTCTGTCATTTAAAGGCACAATACGATGAGAAAGTCGCACAAAATGTTGCTAAAAGACTTAGAGAAATTGAATCGTTTCCCTCTTATGCGGACATTCCTCCAAATGCAAGGAAGCATTCAATCAAAGATGGGAATAAATTCAGATATTTCGCAGTTGATCTTCCGAGCCGTGGAGCAGGTAGAGGAAAATGGCGACTTACATTTATTCCACACGATGAATATGATCTAGCCAACCAAAAAACCATAACTTCAGTGGAAATTCTTGGAATCGAAAACTACCACTGAAATCACAAAACCACCAACCTAACTAACAAACCAAACCTATGGGCTCAACTGGCTACACATCACCAATAGCTGTACATCCTGGGGAAACTGTAAAAGAAACACTGGAAGTTTTAGGTGTTTCTCAGGCCGATTTGAGTTTAAGCACAGGACTGGCTGAAAAAACCATTAGTGAAATTTTGAATGGTAAAAATCCTATTACGCCGGAAACTGCCTTAAAATTTGAGCGGGTTTTAGGTATTTCAAAGCTCGGATTGCTAAATATGCAGGCGCAGTACGATGCGGATCTTTTACGAATTAAAGAATCCGAAAGACTAGAAGAGGAAGCCAAGAGTTTGGATAGATTTTCATGTTATTTAGAGCTCGAAAAATTGGGGTATGTGAAAAAAACAAGGAATCCAATCGAAAAAGTAGAAGAATTATTTCGATTTTTTGCCGTTGATTCTTTTTCAGCAATTCAACAGGTAATGCCGGTCGCATTTAGAAGATCCCATGTTGAAAAAAATAATAATGAATCATTGGCTGCATGGTTGAGAGTAGGGAATATTGAAGCCAATAAGCTTGAAACTAAAGAATTTGATATCGAAAAATTAAGAAGCAAGTTGGACGAAATGAGAAGCTTGACGACAGAAACTCCTGAAACTTTTTCTAGAAGGTTAAAGGAATTGGCTGGAGAATGTGGAATTGCTCTTGTATATACTCCGTATTTAAAAAATACAAATGTTAATGGTGCAACTAGATGGTTAACCCCGAAAAGAGCTTTAGTTCAACTAAGTTTAAGATACAAATACTCGGATTGTTTTTGGTTTACTTTTTTTCACGAGATAGGTCATTTAATAAAGCATAGCAAAAAGGAGGTTTTTGTGGATTTTAAAAGCGGAGATGATCATTCAGAGTTAGAGCAGGAAGCGGATCAATTTGCGCAGAAAGTTCTAATCCCTTCAAATGCTTCCTTCGAGACTTTTAAAAAGTCATTAAACCCTGCAAATTTAGGGGTTAAAATACATTCTTTTGCCAAAGAGAATAATATAGATCCAGGAATTGTTGCAGGAAGAGTTGGGAAAGAAACAGGAAAATGGAATCTTGTAGCACAGTATAGGAAAAGATTATGTTTTAAAGAAGATTAAATACAATGTACGACAGAGCTCAATTTTCAGATTACTACAGAAATGCCTTCGAAGAAATCGGGGGCAAAATATTGAGGGAATCCGATGCTACAATAATAGGCACAAAGCTGGAGGAGTTAGCAGAATATTACTGTCAGGACTATTTACTTGATCCAATTGAACTTGATATAGAAATAGAGCCAAACTGGGAATATGAGAAATATGTTGAGAGAATTCCTGCTCATCAGCGTGAAAGCATCTATCAACAAACAGGCGATTTAGATTTTGAATGTGAAAGAATAAACATAGAAGTTCCTATTGTCCCCAATAGAGATATCAGCAAAATATCTCAGTTACAGGCTTCAACGAGATCCCTTAGCTATTCGGAAGATGGATTTTTGTTCCAAGGAAATAAGATAACATTTTCAGTCAAGATAAAGGGGTATGGTTTTTCACACAGTGAAGATCAAATAGCAAGAGATGTTGAACAAGGGACCCAAAGAATCAAAGAACTTATTCAATGGAAAAGAGCCGATATTCTTGCGGGTAATGAGAAATTGAAAAATGAAGTTTTGCAGCTACTCAATCAGAGAAAACAAAAAATAGAGCAAGATGACAGTAAAATTGATTCACTTACTCAAAAAATTAAGATACCTCTCAAGAAAAAAGAGAATCAAATGGCAAGAAAAATAGAAATATCAGAAAAACCAATACTCAAAAAAATAAAACCATCACCTGAACAACTGGAAGAATATGTGCTCGATGGACAGAAGGTTTTGGATATTATCGCCTTTCTTGATAATCAGGGAAAGCAATTTGAAAAAACACCTAAATCGTATGAAAAACTCAACGAAGAGGAGTTAAGAGATATCCTATTGTCGACTCTTAATTCCATTTTTGAGGGTAAAGCAACAGGAGAAACCTTTTCGAAAAAAGGGAAAACAGACATATATTTGAACATTGATAAGGGATCTATATTGGTTTTCGAATGTAAAATTTGGGGTGGAGAAAAACTTTATCAAGACACAATTGATCAGCTAAGAAGATATCTTACATGGAGGCACAATTTCGGCATAATGATTACATTTGTTAAAAACAAGGATTTCTCAAATATTCTAAGAAAAACAAAAGAAGCGATACAATCAAGCAGTTCATACATTGGTGGGCTTAGAGAAATTAACGAAACACACTTTGTATCAATTCATAAGATTGAAGACGATGAAAAGGAGGTTGAAATTCATCATTTAATTTACAGTTTATACGCATAGAAAATTTATATAAATAATTCCGCCCCGAAAACGGCGGCTCTTTTAGGCTGGAAGGCAAAAAGGAGGGGGTCTGGGGGAGGAATTTTTGCCTTCCAGCACCTTCTCTCATTGATTTTGCATCTTGCCCCACTCTGCGCCGCCCGCCTTCGGGCGGCGCAGGCGCGAGCTTCCTAGGAAGCTCTACCTTTTAGCTATACTTCTCCTTAAAGTAAGTTCTAACTTCTTGGTACAAGGAGCTCCATAGCGCAAGAGGTTAGTTCGCCGAAGGCGAAGCTAACCTAATTGCGCCAATTTTTACGAAACTTTTCTTCCTTTGCCGATCGTGGTCTTGATACCGGCTTGCTCGAGCATTTTAACAACAAACTTTAGCCGCGAATCGCTTAAAGCATCTACCGGAATAACACGAATTTTCTTGGCTCGGTTGTTTGTTAAAATCCTCAAAGCATCCTCATCGTTGTAAGGAAATGTTAAAACCGGCCACACTCCACCCCCGCCACAACCCCCATTATCATTTTTTTCATCAAATACAAGTTTATCTTCGAATACGGTAATTTCACTAAGATCCAATTTTGGATTTGCGAATTGTAAAGCAGACTGGACAGAGGGATTTTCATCATTTACAAACGAAACTCTCCCCCCGTATTCTCTAAGAAGCGGTCCTATGAATTCATCCGCCCATGATGGAGTAAGAACGGATACTCCCCGAAAATCAATTTTAATTTTCTCGTCATCGCCCAATAATTTTAGTGTTGGCAAAAAAGCCGATAAAGCCTCCCCACCAGCTTCCCTTGACGTTAATATGTCACCAAATTTTTTAAGTTCAATAAGCATAGAATTGATTTGTTAAAATTTAAATACCGCATAGCACCCGTGAAAATCCAAACACTCGATAATCC
>JBAZPI010000017.1:0-19072 GCA_041648305.1 Candidatus Altimarinota bacterium
TGAAATAATGAAGACTTTGAGAAAGAAAGTTGCCCAAATGCAATCGAGTATGTCTATCATGGCGGAGAAAGGGCAGGTGAGTGATCCCGGGCTGGAAACCGCTCTTCAGGATGCTGAAAGTTTGAGACGTGAAATTCAAAAGGGAACGGAGAAATTCTTTCAATTCGCTCTGTACTTCACGATATATGCCGAGGACGACAAAAAGCTTGAGAAACTGTCGAAGCAGCTTGAAAGTTTACTTGCCGGGAAGCTTGTTTTGACCAAGCGCGCGCAGGTTCAAGCTGAACATGGATTCAACTCTACTATCCCACAGGCGTTGGATGAGCTTGATACTGTTAGGAATATGAATACGTCGCCGCTTTCGACGACTTTCCCATTCACTTCATCCGATCTCACTTCAAACGAAGGAATTTTGTATGGAATCAACAGACACAATGATAGTTTGATTATTTTCGATAGATTCAATCTTGAAAATGCGAATAGCGTTGTGTTTGCCAAGTCAGGTGCCGGGAAGTCTTATGCGGTGAAACTTGAAATTTTGCGTATGATGATGCTTGGTACTGACGTGATTGTTGTTGATCCGGAGAATGAGTACGAATCGCTTTGCCAGACTGTTGGCGGAACTTATTTGAAATTAAGTTTGAACTCGGATCGGAGAATTAATCCTTTTGATCTGCCGAAGCCGCTCGAAGGCGAAGATGTTTTGCCAGGCGATTTGGTCAGATCGGCTGTTATCAATTTGCATGGTTTGATGAAGCTGATGATGGGCGCGATGAGTCCTGAAGAAGAAAGTTTATTGGACAAGGCTTTGATTGATGTTTACGGATTGAAAGGTATCACAATGGAAGTTACGGATCCTTCGAAATTTGAGCCGCCCACAATGGAGGATCTTCATAATATTTTGTCTTCCATGGATGGCGCTTCAAGCCTGGCGAAGAGGTTGTCGAAATTTACGACAGGGTCGTTTGCCGGAATATTCAACAAGCCTACAAATGTCGATCTTTCAGGCGGACTCATGGTGTACTGCATTCGCGATCTTGAAGATGAGCTTCGCCCAATCGCGATGTTCATAATTTTGAACCATATATGGAATAAGGTTCGCGGTGAAATGAAAAAGCGAATTCTCGTTATCGACGAGGCGTGGACGATGATGCAGCACGAAGATAGCGCTAAATTCTTGTTTGGACTCGTTAAGCGCGCTCGAAAATATTATCTTGGTGTGACTACTATCACTCAGGACGTTGAAGACTTCGTTAAGAGTGAGTACGGAAAGCCGGTTATTACAAACTCCTCAATGCAGTTGTTGTTGAAACAGGCACCTGCCGCTATCGATATTTTGGCCAAGATGTTCAATTTAACGGATGGAGAGAGATATGTTTTGTTGAATAGCGGAGTTGGACAGGGACTTTTCTTTGCCGGGAATAAGCATGTTGCTATTCAGGTTATCGCTTCGTTTCTTGAGGATAAAATTGTGACTACAAATCCTGAAGAAATCCTTAAGGCGAGGGCTGAAACTGCGAAGTTCGAAGCAGATGAGGAGAAAAAGGCTCCGAAGGTGGAGGAAGAGAAGGTTGTGGAGAAACCGTCTTCTGAGCAGCAAGCAACTTCTTAATCTTTAAGAGATGGGAGATTCTACAGAGAAAGCTGGGGATGGGGAGTTCGAATTTTCGGATGGAAGTCCGGAAAATAACCTTTCGGATGAGGAAGCTAATGCTCTGGCTGAGTCTTTGGTCAGCGGATGCTTTAGTGATTATGAGGCGGCGAAACGCGACAGGGCTGAAGAAGTTAAACATGAATTCGAGAGAAATAAAGCTCAGATTTTGGAGTTGATAAAACAGCCTGACGCTGTTGTTGTTAAAGAAAATGGAAAAATTATTGGTGTTGGGGATGTTGCACATGTGACATGTCCTGATTACATGGGTAGGCCAGTTTGTATATTTAGGAACGGCACTGTTCTTCCTGAATGTAGGGGTCTGAAGATTTTTTCTCGCATGGCTGATTTGCTTATTGAAAAGGGCAAACGAATATACCCACCAAATGCTATTTTTACTGTGTGTACTAGAAATCCTATAGTTAAAGAAACTTTTAAGAAGAGAGGATATAATGAAATTTCTTTGAGCGATTTTGATACTATGACTCAGTTATCTCCCAAAAGTGAGGAGGAATTGGAGCGTAGAATGGCAAACGAGAAAGATGGTTGGTGTGTCTTGATTTCAGATTCTGTTCCTATAACGAAAAGGGTCGGTCGTGTAAGGGGATTGGTTGGGCATGTTCTCAGCAAGTTTAGGCACTAGAACTCCTTCTTTGCCTCTTCCAACTGCGTATCGGTAGTCGACGAGCTATTTGTCACGACTTCGTCCGGCGTGACTCCTGATTTATTGATATCTCTGCCTTTTGGTGTTAGCCATTTCGAAATCGTGAGTTTGAATACCGAATCGTCGTTGTAGAAAAGAAGTTCCTGAACGGTTCCTTTGCCGAATGTTTTCTCGCCGATTATTTTTGCGCGTTTGTAGTCCTGTAGGGCGCCTGCCATGATTTCAGAAGCGGAGGCCGAGCCGTCGTTGACCAATACGACAGTTTCGTATTCCGAGAGCAAGCCTGCTCCGTAGTCATATTCATTTTCTTCTCCGTAATATTCGGCGTAGTAGGTTGTTTCGCTTCCTTGACTGTCCTCTAGAATTACGATGTCCTTATTTTCGTCGAAGAAGAAGCCGGTCATCTCAATTGCGGTGTCTAAATATCCTCCCGGATTGTTGCGCAGGTCCAAGATGATTCCCAAGACATTTCCTTCTTCCTGTTGTTTGTCGTGGATTTGCTGGGCTGCTTGCACAAATTCATTGTATGTTTCGTCTCCGAAGGACACTACATTTAAATACGCGATGTACTTGTTGTTTTTTTCAATAAACTCTAATGATACGGTTTGATAAAAAATGTAGCCTCTTGTCACTGTGAATTCGAGTGTTTTTGAGTCTCGTTTTATTGTTAATTTTACCGTTGTTCCTGCGGTTCCTTTGATCATGTCAACGACTGTTTCCAGGGATAGTCCGCTGACACTGGTTCCATCCACTTTTGTTATTACGTCGTTTGGTTCCAAACCTGCGGCTTCCGCTGGAGAATCCTTGAATGGGGTAATGATTGTTATTTGATCGTCGATAATTTCTACGGACATTCCGACTCCTTCGTATTCACTATCCAAGGTTTGTGCTACGTTTGTTTCGTCCGGAGTGGAAAAAACCGTATATGGGTCGGTCAACGTGTTTACTACTCCTTCTATGGCGTTATAGAGCATTTCTTTTTCGTCGATTTCCTCTTGGAAATAGTATTTTTCTTTTATTGTGTTCCATACGTCGACGAAAATGTCGAAGGTCGGATGGTCGATAGTATTCCCGCCCGACATGTCAATGCTGATGTTAACGTTATTGTTGTTTGCGGATTGGTATATTTCATAAAGGATATTGGCAATATCGGCTTTTGTCATTTGTTTTGAAGCGAGGGCGAGACTCGGATCGGATTCCTTTATCCCGAGATTATAGGCGGCGAAGAAATATGGCGCTGACGTGCCGCTTAAGGCCAAGTCTCTAAATGGAAATTCATCAACATTGAATAGTTTGTTTACTCCAACTCCGAGTGTGTCGAATAATTTGATTAAGACTTCTCTCTTTCTCATTATTTTGTTCGGGCGGAGTGTCGGGTTTAGAAGCGATGGATTTAGAATTTTGTAGTTGAGCGCGGTTTGAATGTATTTGGCGTACGGATTCGAGCTGTCGATGTCTGTGTATGGGAGGTGTATTTCACTATCTTCTACGATATCTACTTCTGCAAATGTCATGAGCATTTCATAAAATTCCGGTGGCGTTATTTTCTTTTCAGGTTCGAACGTGCCACTTGTCGCGGGGAGTAGACCTTTTGATTCGAGGAAATTAATTTCTTCATAGTATTTATTTGACGAAGTGACGTCTGTGTATGAGAGGGCTTGCGGAATAAGAGTTGAAAATGTCAGAACGGCCACAGTTAAACCTAGGATTTTTTTTATATTCATAAGAATTTGGTGAGGGATTTTTCTGTTTTACTGGATGGGAGTTTACTTTTTTTTGGTTCCGAAGTCTAGGGAAGCTTAAGAAAATAGGGTAAAGGCCAACGTTGCAATAATTGCGCGGTCGGCCTTTGGCGGGGTTTCGTCTCTGGCGGGCCTAGGGCCTAGGCGGCGGGCTCGGTGTCCTTCTTGTCCTCGACAGGAGCGGGCTCGGTGGCGGGCTCGGTGGCGGGCTCGACGGGAACGGGCTCGGCGGGAGCGGGCTCGACGGGAGCGGGCTCGACGGGAGCGGGCTCGGCGGGAGCGGGCTCGGCGGGAGCGGGCTCGACGGGAGCGTCGACAGGAGCGTCGGCAACGGCCTCGGCTTCCTCGACCTCTTTCACGGTCACGCTCACGCTCACATCGAATCTTGCGACTTCCTCCCCGGCCTCGTTCGTTACGACCCAGAACTTCTTCATGACGCACCTCCGAAAAGAGAGAACCAGCACGGTGTTCGCCAGGACATTCCTGGCAAACTATCACCTTGGTTGGCAGAGAGCGAATTCCCTGCACAGCCATAAGGTCAAAGTTATATAGGCTTTGCCTATGTAGACATTTAGCAGAGAACCCCCTGAATACCAGCCAGGGCATAAAAAAACAGATTTTCAAAAAACTTCAGTTCAAGCCTATCTAAAGCCAAATCAAGCCGGGCAGACTATATCAAAAGGAAAATGAAAACGAAAGCGAAAATTGTCAAAATCCGGCAGCCTTTCCCCGGGGAAAATTTTGCAGGTTTGGATTTACAGGTTGGACGATTTCCCCGGGGAAAAACCGCCGGATTCCCCTCATCCGTGGAAATTTTCTTCGTCACGCATTGATAGATCTCCCCAAAAATGTTATAATATACAGATATAATTGAATCTTATGACGGATAAAGACAATCTGACGAGTGATCTTGCAGATAACCCTGCAAACGGTCTCATCCCAAAGTCGAAAGCAACGAGGTTAAAAACCTTGGTTCGCGCTGTGTTTTTTGCTGCTTTTTGCGGGGTGGTATTGATTGGGAATTATTTTTGGGAGCAGGCGACCAGCGAATACAATGCGGCCTATCTGGATGAGGTTCAGTTTACCGGTGATAAGGTGTATCTTCCTTGGAATGGTTATATTGTTGGCAATGAAGGCGAGGTTAAGGATTATGTATCTTTAGAAATAGAGAATGATGATGATTATGTTTTTACTCTTAATGAGGGGCGAATTTGGGGGAATTTTGGGACATTGGGGTCGCGGGTTAATCTTCAAGTTGGAGGGAAAATTGTGATAATTCCGTCATTTTCCGACGTAGATATCTCTTATGACGGATCCAAGGTTTCGGTTTCCACACATAGAGGGAATACGTATGTTGGGTTTTTGCCTGACGAGTTGACGCAGTTTAAGTATATGGATGAGCACGACGAAATATTCGCAAATGTTCTTCTGATTCCGCAGGGAATGCAGGCCGTGATTTCTTTAGATAAAACGGGTGATAGGCTCAAGCCTCTTTTGTCTTCGAAATTGGCGAAAGAATTTTCTTATGACTATATTTCTGATGAAAAATATGATGATGAGTTTGTTAAGGAAAATTTGGAAAAAGGTGTCGAATTTACCGAGGCTTTGAAGGAGTTTTATAGGGGTGATTTTGGAGAGGTCTATGATTCTTTTCATGGGGTGTCTTCGTCCGCTTTTGATTGGTTGAGCAAGAATTTGGTTGTTTTTGATGAGAAAAAGGAAAGGTATGCCGTGGAGGAACTGAATCAGTATATTTACGAAGCTCTTTTGGCCGATGATGTTGCCGAGAGGAACGATGCTTTGGGTGCGTTTGAAAATTTAAAGAAGAATTTGTCTGAGAAATTCTTTGACGGGTGGTTTAAAAAGTTGGTTGTTTTCAGTTCTTCCGATCCGGAATTTGAAGTTCTAAAATTTCTGGTAGATAAGGCGGAAGGTACGATGGATAAACTTCGTTTATTGTCTTTGAGATTTGGTATGTATAATGGGGACTTTTATGTTGGGACCGATGCGAAGAACGCGTTTGGATCCACTTATGAGGCTGTCGAAAACTTGTTCGGTTTTACGAATGATATTGTTCTGTATAGAAAAGTTCTTTCTTTCTGTAACCAAATTTTTGACGGATTTTTTATGAGTTTTGCCGATCTTTATCAGCAAAAATATTTTGACATGAAAGATCGTCTTGAGAAGGAGTTGTTTGGTTTGTATGAAAAAGGGTGGATGAAGGGGGAAATGAAGCAGAGTTTTGTTAATGAGAAAATCGGTTTCTTGAAACAGCTTCGGGACTTCTTCTTTGATGAGAAAGTTGGGATAGAGGATGCCAGAAAAATAATGAGTTATTTGATTGAAAGTATTGATTATTATATGCCCGTTGAGACTTCGCGCGCCGCTGTGATTGATTTGTTTGAGGAGGAACTCGATGATATTGGAAATTATTGGGGATATATAAATAGTGTTGAATATTCCAAGTCTGCGTTATATGGCTCCACTCATAAAGAGAGATATGAAGTTTATCTTGCGGAGCGAGAGCAGATAACAGGGATATTGGATGTTCAGAAGGATATTTTGGGGGCTAATGTTGTTGGTTCCGCTAAGATTTCCGATGTAACAAAGGAAATTGGAGATGCGTTCAAGGAGATAGGAGCCACCGATGTTTATATTGAGGAATTTGATGACGCGCAAAAGCGGTTTATTAAGGTTGCGGCGGTTCTAGACGGATATTCTTTCGATGCCGAGTACGACCGTGATTATGGTTATGTGAAGAATGTGTATGCTTATGGCGAATTGTTGACTGAGAGCAATGTTAAATTGAAGTCTTTGGGGGATTTCCTTACCAAAAAACTTTCTGATGTTGTTGAGGAGGCTGCGATTGCGTCCGGCGATGCAGGTGATACCGGTACAAAGGAAACAAATGCTCAGAAAATCGCTAAGACGATTGTTGTGAAGGACATTGTCCAGGCCGGTTTTTCCGCTTCAATGAATGATATAGATATTCTTGATCCGGTGAATGCGGTTTATCGATTGAACGATGTCGCGGTGGGCGGAACGACTGACGTGAAAGTCTCTTTCAATTATCATGCAAATGATGGAAATGTTGAGAATGTTTTTGTTTTGAAAAATGGCGAGGGAACCACAATAACCGGTGTTTTTCCGTTGTCTGAATTAAAAGATATTGTGCTTGAAGAGCACTATTAATTGTGATAAAGTCGTGCTTGCATTTTATTAAATTCAAGCTTTTTAAAGTTGCGAAATTATGGTTGATAAATCGTCTGACTACGGTGCGGATCAGATTACTGTATTGGATGGCCTGGCCGCTGTTCGAAGGAGGCCCGGAATGTACATCGGAACGACTGATGTTGCCGGTCTTCATCATTTGATTTGGGAAGTTGTTGATAACTCTATCGATGAGGCGATGGCTGGATATTGTGATCATATTATTGTGATTATCCGAAAAGATGGAGGTGTGAGTGTTGAAGATAATGGACGAGGTATTCCGGTTGAGAAGCATAAGAAAACCGGCAAATCTGCGTTGGAAACGGTTTTGACCATACTGCATGCCGGAGCTAAATTTGGCGATGGAGGTTATAAAGTGTCGGGAGGATTACATGGTGTCGGAGTTTCAGTGGTTAACGCATTGTCCGAGGAATTGATTGCCGAGGTTTACCGTGATGGAAAAATCTACGTGCAGTCTTATGCGAAAGGAGATGCGAAAAAGGAGCTTGAGGTTGTAGGGAAAACCGATAAGATCGGTACCAAGATCACGTTCTATCCGGACCATGAAATTTTCGAGCTTACTGAGTTTAATTTCCAGACTGTTGAAAATCGAATTCGTCAGCAGGCGTATCTTACAAAAGGGGTGACTGTTGATGTTATTGATGAGAGAGATGGAAATAAGTGCAAGTTTTATTTTGAGGGGGGGATTAAATCTTACGTGCGCCATTTGAATAAGAGCAAGGAAACAATAGGCGAGATCGTGTATGTTGAAAAAAGTGTAGATGAAGGGGTTGTTGAGGTTGCTTTGCAGTATACCAATTCGTTCCAAGAGCAGTTGTATTCTTTTGCGAACAACATTCATACGACTGAGGGAGGAATGCATGTAACCGGGTTTAAGGCCGCTCTGACCAGGACAATCAATTTTTATGGCAGGAAGGCTGAAATTCTTAAAGAAAAGGATGATAATCTCACAGCTGATGATGTGCGGGAGGGATTGACTGCGGTTATTTCAGTTAAATTGAAAGATCCTCAATTTGAAGGGCAGACAAAGAGCAAGCTTGGGAATGCCGAGATGAGGACGGCGGTTGAAAGTGTGTTCAATGAGGCGTTTGCTATGTATTTGGAAGAAAATCCGAACGAAGCTCGTGGAGTTTTCGGGAAATGCTACTTGGCTGCTCGTGCAAGGATGGCTGCGCGCGCCGCGCGCGACACTGTTATAAGGAAGGGTGCTTTGGAAGGTATGACGCTCCCCGGGAAGCTTGCGGATTGTTCGAATAGAGATCCGGAAAATAGTGAGCTTTTTATTGTTGAGGGAGATAGCGCCGGAGGTTCTGCCAAGCAAGGCCGCAATCGAGAATATCAGGCCATTCTGCCGCTTCGTGGAAAGATTTTAAACGTTGAGCAGGCGAGAATGGACAAGATTTTAGCCAATACTGAAATTAAGGCTTTAATCATCGCTCTCGGAGTTGGAATTGGAGAAGCGTTTGATGTTGAGAGGATAAGGTATGATAAGGTGGTTATAATGACCGATGCCGATGTTGATGGTGCGCATATTAGGACGTTGCTTCTGACTTTGTTTTATAGATATTTCAAGCCTGTTATTGATGAAGGACATATATTTATAGCTCAGCCTCCCTTGTATAAAATTTGGCAGGGGAAGAAAGTTGAGTATGTGTATAACGATGAACAGAAAACTCAGGCTCTGAAGGATTTCAAAGAAGGCTATTCTATTCAGAGGTACAAAGGTCTTGGAGAAATGAATCCCGATCAGCTCTGGGATACCACGATGAATCCGGCGACGAGGAAACTTCTTCGTGTAACGATTGAGGATGCCGAGGCTGCTGACAAGATTTTCGATACTTTGATGGGTTCCGAAGTTTTGCCTCGCAAGAAGTTCATTACGTCGCACGCGAAGAAGGTGGAGAATTTGGATATTTAATTAACTTTTAATCTTAACTTAACAAAAAGGGATGGTAGTAATATGAGAGTAACAGTAGTAAAAAAACAGAAGGAATCAGATGAGCGACTTATAGCGCGCTTTAATAAGGCTGTGCAAAGAAGTAAAAAGATTCAGAGAATTCGAGATACGAGATACAATGTCAAGAAGCCGGGGAAAAGATTTGTCAGGACTGCTGCAATAAAGAGAGAGGGCTATAGAGCCGCCAGGGAGAAACAAAAGTTCTATTAGGGAACCTTAAGAAAAATGCGTAATGCTCGATCATGATAATTAATGAACTTCTTCTTGAAGGCAGAAAGAGGCTTTCTGGAGTTACTGGTTTTTGCGCTGGCAGTGTGCCAGACGGCGTGTTCGGTGGTGTGCCCGGCGGTGCGCTCGAGGGTGCGCTGGGCGGTGCGCTTGAGGCGGAAGTTTTACTTGCGCATGTTTTGGGTATTAGTCGTGAGGAATTGCTCCGAGATGGAGTTTCCAGGGAAGTTCCGCCTCAAGATCGGGAGTTGTTTCTGAAATACATTGATGAGGTCGCGAGTGGCAAGCCGGTTGCTTACATTACTAATTCGAAAGAGTTCTATGGGATGGATTTTTATGTTGATGAAAGAGTTTTGGTTCCTCGTCCCGAGACTGAGATGGTGGTTGATGAAGTTTTGGATTGGCTTGGTATGCGAGCCGCGGATAAGGAAATCAAGATGCTCGACATAGGGACCGGAAGTTTGAATATTACTGCTGCGGTTACGCGGCATTTCGGACATATTTATGTGCATGCGGTTGATGTTTCGGATGAGGCTTTGGAAGTTGCGCGGATCAATCGCGAGGCTCACGGTCTTGAGACTCACGTTGAGCTTTATAAGAGCGATTTGTTGTCGAATGTGGATGAGCGTCGGTTTGACGTAATTACCGCAAATTTGCCGTATGTGGGTGAAGTTCGTAATCGAAATTTGGCTGATAATGTTTTGAAATTTGAGCCGGGGGTTGCTCTTTGGGGGGGGCGCGATGGGCTTGAGTTGTATAAAAAAATGATACAACAAATTTTTGATAAAAAAATCGAATTTGATCTGATGGTTGGGGAGTTCGGTTTCGGGCAAGGTCGCGCGATGCGTGGGATGTTGAGTAAATTTTTTGATCAGATTTCTGGGCGTGATGGCAGCTGCGGTGGTGAGTGTGGCGGTGGGTATAAATGGGAAATCAAAAACGACCTAGGTGGAGTGCCGAGGATTTTCGTTGTAAGACGTATTGATGGAACCACGTCAACGAATGTTTAGTGTAAGCCCCGTCCCCTCGCCTCGTGATATTTTAGATCTATGCTGTGTGCAATGGCGTGATGCTCTTCACAAAGTGGTGCCAGGAATCTGGGGTCATGGTTATGGCTTAAACCAAATTTTTGTGTGTGGTGGATTACTTTTGCCGGTTTGTTGCATGTGGGGATTGAACATTTTTCGCCATGTTCTTCCTTAAGAACTTTTCTGATCCGAACCTGAATATAGTGTGAGGTAGTTGGCTGAATAGTTTTCGCGATTTTCTCCTTTTCCTCCGCGATTTCCGCCCGTCGTTGTTCGAGCATTTTTCGCAAAAGTTCGTTTACATCAAATCCTTTCGAGTGCAATTCGTTAAGTTCCTTTTTTACATCGTCAGAAAGTTCAAAGTTTAGGGTCTGTACGTACAGACTTTTGTCCTCAAAAAGTGGTTTCCCTAAGCCATTTCTATTTTCGGCCGCCGCACTTTCAGCCATCGCTTTTTCGTCTCGCACCAGAGTGTTAAGCGCTCTTATTGGCAAAACCTTGATTTTTGCCGCCAATTCTTCCTCATTTTCCGGTGTTGCAATAGATACAATCCGAGTTAACTTATTAATGCTTGTTTCGCCATTCTCTAACATTTTTCTCAAAACCGGCTTATCTTCGAATCTTTTTTCTAAATTCAAAGCCAAACGAACTTGCTCCGCCGACAAACCACAAAGTTTCGCAGCGAACTCGAAAATTGACGAGAACCCTTTCTTTTCATACAAACGGCGACGATTTACTTCAGGCAAAAGTCCGATAAATTTCTGTCGCCAAAGTCTGGCGCGTGATCCATATTTTTTGCATAGTTCGTATAGTTTTTCGTTGGTAAGTTTCATAGTTTTTAGTGTCAATAATAGGTGAGCATTTGCTCACCTATATACTACTTCTTTGGCTTTGGAAATCAATAAAAAATCAGTTTTTTTGACTTGAAAAAACTTGTCAATAGTTACAGAATCGCCATGCGTTTAGCGGCTTAGGGAAGCCAAAATCACGGGCGCTGCCCAAATGCCACCCGCGCAAAGCAAAATGCGTTGTGGTGAAATATACTTGAATATGCTTTGCCGTCACCGACACTAGGTGATGCAGGCCCGCCTTGGTCACAGACTTTTACTGGTGACTCTGTTGATGTATAATCCTTTTCGTATGTTGGAAAAATTGCAAAAATTGGAGAGTGAGCATAAAGAAATTCAGCAGAAACTGTCTGATCCTGCTGTTGTTGGTGATCGCAAAAAGTATGCCGAGTTGGCGAGGAGGTATAAGGAATTGGAGAAGGCGTGTTCTTTAGCTGAAAAGTTGAGGAAGGCGCATAAGTCTTTGGATGATGCCGAGGAGATGCTCAAAACCGAATCAGATCCTGATATGAAGAGTTTGGCAGATGCGGAGAAGCACGAGGCTGCACAGGAGATCGAGAATTTAGAAAAGGAAGCGGAAATTGAGTTGTTGTCGAAGGATCCGAATGACTCCAAAAATATTATTATGGAAATTCGTGCCGGGGCTGGTGGGGATGAAGCCGGGCTTTTTGCGGGTGAGTTAATGCGTGCGTATATCAGATGTGCGGAGTCGAAAAATTTTAAGGTTGAACTGATGGATAAGAGTGAGGGCGAGCCTGGTGTGATTAAGGAGGTGATTTTGGGTGTAAGCGGTGATGGGGCTTATGGGGAGTTCAAGTACGAAAGTGGTGTTCATCGTGTTCAAAGGGTTCCGGTGACTGAGAGTCAGGGGAGAGTTCATACTTCAACTTGTAGCGTTGCTGTTTTGCCGGAAGCTGAGGAGGTTGATATTGATATTAAACCTGAAGATTTGAGGATTGATGTTTTCCGTGCTGGCGGCCATGGCGGGCAAAGTGTTAATAAAACTGATTCTGCGGTTAGGCTTCTTCACATTCCTTCCGGATTGATTGTTACTTGCCAGGACGAAAAGTCCCAATTGAAGAATAAACATAAAGCTATGTCAGTTCTTCGCGCGCGATTGTATGACATTGAAGAGGAGCGTATTCGCTCTGAACGCGGAGATGCCAGGGTGAACCAGATCGGGACGGGGGATAGGTCCGAGAAAATTAGGACGTATAATTTTCCGCAGGATCGTGTGACGGATCATAGAATTCATCAGAACTACAGCAACATTCCTGCGATTATGGACGGGAAGCTTGATGATATTATTATTGATTTGAAGGAGGCAGATAGGGAGATGAGGTTGAAGGGCGCGTAAAGCAAAGTGTGTATACTGCCAATTAGGCGGTCTTAATATTTGGAGAGATTTTTTTGTTATTCAGCTTTTTCTTCTTCTTTAGCCTCGGTGGTTGTGGTCATTGCTGCCGTTGCTGCCATTGTTGCTATGTACCCACTCAAAGTTTCATATGTTGCTTGTCGGTCACCAGAATTTTGTATTAGATCTCGTGATGGTGGCTGTCCAGCGAGACCCGTTGTGCCATCATCGCATGCCCGAAGGTATCGAATGTCCATATAGTGAAGAGAAGGATGAACGGGTTGGGTAATTTCAACTCCGTTTCCCGATACGGCTTTCTTTCCTGTTAACATCACTCCATTGGCATAATCTGTTTTGCTACCTGCACATTTGGTTGGATCCCAGAGTACTGCAACACCATCGATTGTTAGTAATCCTTCTAACTTTGAAAATCCTTCTCTTCGCCATTGTTCCACAAGACTGATTGCTTCCTCTGGAGTATCTATACCTCTGTCGACGGCTTCAACAACAGGTGCAGGGTCTTGTTGTGGTTGTTCAGTTTTAGGTTCTGAACAGCTGGCAATGGCCATGGCTGCTGTGAGTGCTAATGCATTTTTCATAGAATTAATTGGTTAAATGGTTGAGTTGACAATATATGTTATTATTGTCTGGGTGTCAATAGGAAATCTCTCCAAATAGCGCTTAGCGGCGATTATCACACGAAGTGGCATCCCAATGGTTTGCGGCGTTTTTCTGCTGCTTTTAAGATGAGCAGGCCTACTTCGAGAAGGTTTTTTGTTTCTAGGAGCTCGCGTGAGATTTGGGTTTTGTTAAGGGCGGCGAGTTGTTTTTGAATGGATTGAAGGTGTCGGATTCCCTCTTTGAGGCCTTTTTGAGTTCGTACGATGCCGCAGTATTCCCACATTGTTTCTTGAGCGATTTTTTTTAGCTGAAGGACTTTTGCGCGAAGGGAGGGGGATGTGTTGATTTTTTCTTGTTTGAAGGTGAATGCGTGGTGGATTTTGAGCGGTTTGACGGATTTTACGACCTGGTTGCTGAAGACGACTGCTTCGAGGAGTGAATTTGATGCTAAGCGGTTTGCGCCGTGAACGCCGGTGCAGGCGGTTTCGCCGAAGGCGTAGAGGTGTTTTAGTGATGTTTGTCCGTTAAGGTTGGTTTTTATGCCGCCGCAGGAGTAATGGGCGACAGGAACAACCGGGATGAGATCTTTTGTGAGGTCGAGGCGGTATTTTTTTAGTTCTTTGTAGATGTGCGGGAAGCGTTTTTTGATGAAGGATGGTTTTTTGTGTGCGATTGAGAGATAAACTTGGTTGCGGGACGGACAGTGGGTCTGGTTGCCGGTCGCCGAGGTGCCGGCCGGGCTGTTTTTGAGTTCTGCATAGATTGCGCGGGCAACTAAATCGCGTGAAAGAAGCTCGTTTACGAATTGTTTGCCGTTTTTGTTTAGAAGTTTTGCGCCTTCGCCTCGGAGTGTTTCAGAGAGGAGGAGGCGGGGCTTTAAGCCTCTGGGTTTTTTATTAAGTGCGGTTGGGTGGAATTGAATGAATTCGAGGTCTTTGAGTTTGGCCCCTGCTCGATAGGCGATCGCGACACCGTCTCCGGTTGCGATCTGTGGATTTGTTGTAAATTTGTAGACTTGTCCCAGCCCTCCCGTTGCAAGGATAACTGCGTCTGCGAAGATTGCATCCAGGCGGTTTTTGCGAGTGATGATTTTGGCGCCGTATACTGTGCGGTTGTGGCATATGAGGTCGGTGGCGAAAGTGTTTTCGAGGACCTCAATGTTTGGGTGTTCGCGAACGCGTTTGACTAAGATTGATTCAATCTCTTGGCCGGTGTAATCGCCGGTGTAGGCGATGCGACGGGTTTTGTGGCCGCCTTCTTGGGCGAGCTTTAAGTGTTCTTTGCCCGAGGAGTCCTTTTCTTTTTCGAATTGGACTCCGAGGTCTATGAGGCGGCCTATGGCTTCCGGGCTGTTTCTGACCATGAAGCTTACTGCTCTTTTGTCGTTGTGGTAGGCGCCTGTTTTGAGGGTGTCTTCGATGTGTTTTTTGAAGTCATCTTTTTTGTCGATTACGGCGGCGATTCCTCCTTGAGCGTAGTTTGTGTTGGATTCTGCTATGAGTTTTTTTGTTACGACTATGACGTGGCCTTTTTTTGCTGCGTGCAGAGCAAAATTAAGTCCTGAAATTCCTGAGCCGATAACTAAAAAGTTGGTTTGCATGGCGGGGTAGAGTTTAGAGGAATTAGGATTGAAAAAAAAGAGCTTTTGGGGTAGCTTTTTGAGGTAGCTTTTCGACGCTTAAGCAAAGAACGTGGCGAAAAAACCTAAAAAATCATCCCCGTTATCTCTATCATCCCTGGAACTTCTTCTCCCTGCAGGGGACATGGATAAGTTGAAATTTGCGCTTGAGTATGGCGCTGATGCTGTTTATATGGGTGTCGGACCTTTCAGTATGCGCAGCAGGTTCAATAATTTCGACGAGGCGACTTTTTTGGAAGGAGCGAAATTGGTGCGAAAGGCGAAGGGGCCCCGAGGGAATGGAGTGAAGTTGTACGTGACGGTCAATATTTATCCCAGAAACAACAAAATCTCGGCTTTCAAAAAGCATCTTAAATTTCTCAAAGATAAGGTTAAACCTGACGCATTGATAATTGCGGATCCGGGCGTTATTCAGCTTGTAAAGGAGGTATATCCCGAGGCTGTTTTGCATTTGTCTGTGCAGGCGAATGCGTTGAATTATAAGGCGGTTGAATTTTGGCGTGATCAAGGGGTTGCGCGTGTGATTTTGCCGCGCGAATTGATGTTGGAAGAGATTGCAGAAATTCATCAAAAAGTGCCGGATGTTGAGCTTGAAGCGTTTGTGCATGGCGCGATTTGTGTCGCATATAGCGGGAGATGTTTGTTGTCGGCTTACATGACCGGGCGTGACGCTAATCAGGGGATTTGCGCGCATAGTTGCAGGTGGAAGTATAAGGTTTATCTTGAGGAAGAGCAGCGTCCGGGCGAGTTTATGCCTATTGAAGAGGATGAGCATGGGACGTACATAATGAATTCGAAGGATAATTGTTTGATTGAGTATCTCGGTGCTTTGCGCGATGCCGGGGTGTGCAGTTTTAAGGTTGAAGGGCGTAATAAGACTGAGTATTATTTGGCGATTGTTGGGAAGGCGTACAGAAAGGCTATCGATGATTTGGAGGTCGGAAGAAAATTTGATCGCGGGCTTTTGAGCGAGCTCCAAAAAGTTTCGAATAGGGGATACATACCTGGTTTTTTGAAGGGATTTCCCGGGAATAGTGGAATCAGTAGCGAACGTAGCGCTCCGAGTTCGAAATGCAGGTTTATAGGGATTGTTCGCGAAGCTTGCGCGTTGGGGCGAGCTGATCTTTATAGGGTCGAAATGCGAAATAGGGTTGAGGTTGGGGAGGAAATCGAGGTTGTGGTGCCTTGGACGGTTGGTGGTGGGGTTGGCGGTGAGAATTTTAAGGTTAAATTGAAGGAAATTTTAAATTTAAATGGCGAGAAGGTGGAAGTTGCGCACGGTGGCGATAAAGATGTTTATTTCAGGTTAAAAGAGGGGATTCCGGAAATGGCGCTTTTGAGGGCGTAATTTTATTGACAGAATCTTCTGATCAAATGTAGAATCTTGTCTGTTTTTATCCTAGTATCTAGATTTCTTGAAGCTGCGAGAGGATTTGCTCCGGGTTTGTTTTTTTGTTTGTGTCTATGATCAAATCTGCGCTTGTGCGGTAGCGTTTTTCACGTTCTTGCCAGAGTTCTTCGAGTTCTTTTAATAATTCGGCGGGGTTGTTTAGGTCTTTTCCGGTTAAGGATGGACGGTGGGACGGGCGATCTAAGGCTTTTGTGTCTTGGAGAATGTATTCCGCGCATTTTTCCGGTGAGCGGTAAAGGAGGATGATTTTCCCGTTTTTTTTGAGGAGTTGTTCGTTTTCGCGATCGATGATAATTCCGCCGCCCGTGGAGATCACGTGTTCGTCCAGAGTGGAGAGTTCGCGGCATAATTCTTTTTCCAATTTTCTGAAGTATTGCCAGCCGTGTTTTTGGACGAGTTCGGAGACTTCCATGCCGGCTTTTTGCGTGACGATGTCGTCGGTATCGACGAATTCCCAGCCCAAAAGTTTGGCGAGTTGTCGGCCGTAATAACTCTTTCCGGAGCCGCGCATGCCTGTCAAAACAATGTTCATTGTTGGAGCTCTTTATGGATTATTAGGCGATTGAAAATAAAGCTTAAAGCCAGGGCTGTGAGGAGGGCGATGCCGCCTGCTATCAAAGGTATGTTGTATCCGAATTTTTCTCCGAGTGGGCCTGAGATTATATTGCTCAAAGCTGTGCCGATAATTACTACGAAATTTATGATCCCGTTGTTGCCGCCAAGTCTTTCAGCTTTAAAAAAGCTTAAGATTCCGTATGCGAGAAATACAAACATTCCTGCGTCTCCGATTTCGTGAATTACACGGAAAATATAAGAATAAATCGGGCTTTCAATTGTCATGAAAATATGGCCGAATCCTGACAAGAGCAGGCTTGTAAATAACAGGTATTTTGGTTGAATTTTTTTCAAGGCTTTTGCGAAAATTATTGAGAAAAATCCCATTATTATTATTGCGCTTCCCATGTAGAGGCCGGCGTAGTCTTTGCTAAGCTTGAGCGTGTCTGTGAGAAAAAGTCCGTAGCTTGTGTTTTCGGGGCCGTAATGGAGTGAAAATAAGAATGCGACTATCAAAAGAAAGATAACTTTTGCTTGGAAAATATCCTTTTTGTATTCGATAAATTGAAGGTCTGTTGTGACGCTTTTCGGGAGTAAACGTGATACTACTGCAAGTATAGCAAAGCCGAGTCCTCCCCAAAATAAAATTTGAGTGAATGGGACGTTTAGGTTTAGAAGTTGGCCGCTCCCGATAATTGCGGCGCCCATAAAAAAGTAGAGAATACTTTGGAAAACTGCGATTTTGCCTTGAACGTTTGTTTTTTCGGTTGATTTGTAGAAGAGGCTTTCGATTGATACGACGTACAGATTGTTTCCGATTCCGCCCAGTACCGCAAATATGGCGACTGGAACGAACCCCTGAAACATGCTTACTCCGATGAATTGAGTTGCGAGGAGGAGGAGTGAAATACAAACCAGATCTCTCGATTTGAGTCTGTCATTTATGAAGCCTGACGGGGCGACTGTTACGAGAGCCGTGATTGAATATATTGCAAAAATTATTCCTATTTGTGTTCCTGAAAACCCTATTGAATTGTAGAAAATTGCCCAGAAAAACATTACTGACATAATCAGCATTTTTGCCAGGCTGTTGAAGATTGAGATTCCCCAGATTTTTTTGATTGAGTTGTCCATTTATTTTGAGCGGTTTAGTTTGTTTAGATCGGACCAGAATTCGGGATAGCTTTTTTTTACGACTGACGGGTTTTCGATTTTGAGGCGCGGCAGGATTGTTTTTTTAAGGACTCCGAAAGCCATTGCTATTCTATGGTCGTTGTACACGGCGACCCGACTTGTCGGGGCGCTGGTGCAGCAGGCGGCAACGAGGGAGCTGTCCCCGTGAATTTCAATAAAGTCTTTTCCCGTTTTAACTTTTGTTCCAATTTTGCGCAAATTTTCTGCAAGCGCCGATATTCTATCAGATTCTTTTATTCTTAAGTTAGCGATATTTGTTATTTTTGTTGTGCCTGGTGCGAGCGCAGCGAGCACTGCGAATGTTGGAACCAAATCAGGGGTTTTGTTCATGTCGATTTCTCCGAGAGGTTTGAGTTTTGTCGGGCTTTCGATTTTTATTAAGTTTTTCTTGTGAGAAATTTTGCAGCCCATTTTTCGCAAGTACGAAATGAATGCGATGTCGCCTTGGATTGAGTTGTGCGGGATATTTCCGATTGTGACTTGCTGCGGGCTGTGTTGAGCGATCGATTTTAGCGCTGCGTATTCGCCCAAATATGAGGCCGAAGAAGCGTCGCCTTCGATGAATAAATCACATGGTTTGAATTTTTGGTTCGGGGCGATTTTGAAGTTTCTCAATTCTTTGTCGTGTGTCGCTTTTATGCCGAATTTTCGCATCAAATTCAGGGTAATTTTGATATATGGTTTTGAGAAAATCTCTCCTGTTATTTTGATTGTTGTTGGGGTTTTTGCCAGTGGGGAAATCATGAGAAGTGCCGAGATGAATTGGCTTGAAATGTTGCCGGGAATTTTGATTTTTCCACCTATGCTTTTTACTGCTTTTAGGAGGGGGGCCATTGGGCGCTGGCGCATTCTTTTGCTGCATGTGATTACACTTTTGCTATTTGTGTATGTGGCGAGTGCGGTTAAAAATCGGACGGCTGTTCCGGCGTTGCCGAGGTAGACGCGGCTT
>JBAZPI010000018.1:0-18624 GCA_041648305.1 Candidatus Altimarinota bacterium
GACAATATACCGCGACGGTAGCCGAGAAAATCAAGTTCTCAACATCGGCAAAGTCAACAAAGCAGAAGAGTCCACGGAGTCTGTCGAAAACACCCCCCCGCCCTTAGATTCATCGTACACCTCGTCCTCACGCACCTCATCACACCAAGAAATCGTTCCCCCACCGATCACAGAGCCAATCATGGGAAAAGCAGACCGCACCTCTGCCTTTTCAGACCGCACTCACCGCTCCCTTTCAAAAGAAGACATTTTGAAAAGCAAAAAGTGCCCGGAATGCGGTAGTGAAGTACAAATTGGAGAAGGTTGTCTACTTTGTCTCTCATGTGGATTCTCAGCATGCACAGTTTAGTATGGCGAAGCCCCACAATATGGTTGACTTTCTGCAGAAAAATAATAGAATAGCCCCTCGAAAAAAAGGACGCGTAATTCTTAACCCAACAAAATATTGGGACCGGAAGCTGCGAGAAATTTAGATGAAGAACTGGTAGTCAAAGACCAGCAGGATCAGCAAGAACAAAGGGATAAACCCGAGCTTTCGGAAACACCGAGAGAATTTGAAAACGCTGAAGTTAAAGCCTTTAGCCACGAAGACAAAGAGAGAGTTCGCTCAGGCAAAGCAAGCCTTGAAGACATCAAAAAAGAGAGCGAACAGGTTAAAGAACAGGCTGAAACATTAATCGACATGGCCCGTGGCCAAGAAAAAATTTCAGAACTCGAGGCAAAAAGGTACCGAAAACAATTAAACCTAACCCAAGGAAAAGCAGAGAGAGAACAGATCGTAGACAACCTTCAAAGAGCAATAGCGAGTATCCACACGGACAAAGACAAAACAGAGGAATTGAGCAAGTCTGATCCGGAAATTCAAAAAGCATACCACCAATACGACAGAGTCATCGACGAAAACGCCCACCTACTCGGATCAAAGCCAACAGCAGAATACAAGAAATGGATACGCGAACAAAAATCCTCAATCGCAAACGTAGAAGAATTCACAATCAAATTTTTTCAAAGAGAACGCCCCCCAAGACTCGAGGCCTACAACCAGTTAAAGAAGACCATGGCCAAATACGGGGTAATGAATCCTTTGGACGTCAAATACATTGAAAACGAGGGACTTTCAGAAAGAAGAGCGTTCCTGAAGAACATTCAGGCGCTTGAGAAATACTTCGGGAGAATTGGAGGAATGAAAGAACGTCTTTACTCGCGAGAGACAGAGAAAACGCTAATGAAAAGTATTTGCGAAGCGGAAAATCCGCAAAAACAAGACCAGATCCTACTCAAGGCCCAGAACTTGGAGAAACAAGAATCAAAAGGATACACGAACCTGGAAGCGGCAGTCAGAAGCGAGAAAATCAGCCAGAAATCCATGGACAACATCCTCGACTACTACAAAGACATCAACGATTGGGACCAAAGAAGCGAGAACATAAAACTCTGGGAAGGATTCATCAACAACGAAGCAAAATTAAAAGACGACCTCAAGGAAATTTTCGATGGCAACGCGGCAAGAGGCATACCGAAAAACGAAGAGGGATTCTCTCTTGCATTTAGAATCTTCAAACACCTGGATTACACAGGCAAAGAATCATTCATCAAAGAGCAAAGAAAAAAAAGAGAACAAGAAGTCAAAGAAGAAGATGAGAACAAAGAACTGGCAATTCAAGCCTTCAAACAAGAATGTTCAAACGCACAAAGGAAAAATGTAATTTCCAAAAAAACAGAACAAAACTACTCCGACTGGATAGACAAAAACGCCGAAGGAAAGTCATACAAAGAAGTGAAAGAGTTCCTGGATATCTTAACTTCGCCCCAACCAAACGAAAAATACAAGAACTTAAAAGCATACGAAGAGCGAAGAAAACACTTCCAAACAAACGTACGCCGTTTACGCGACGTGAACCCGCTCCTCACAGACGATGAAGCAAAAGAATGGCAAGACAGATACGACAATGAAGGATGGAAAAATCGCGAAAAAATCGACAAAGAATTAAAGGAAGACATAAGCAAAGCTCTAGAATCGCGAACAAAATCCCGCGTCGAAAAAGCCGGACTCAAAAGCATAGAAGGAGGAAAAGACGGCAAAGAAACAGCCGAATTAGCAGAAAAAAATAAAGAAACTGCAATCTCCGCCATCAAAAGCCTACTTAAATTCAAAGCATACGGCTCAGCTATGAAACGCTGCACCGAACTTTTAAAAAACAATCCATACGATGAGGATGTCCTATCCCTACTGGACGAAATCACTAAATTCGCAGACGCACAAAGCACGGATGCTGACCCGGACAAGCAAGAAAAAATCTATGACCAATACTCTTCATTAGCAGAAAAGATGATGGCACACGACACGGAGATCAAAGAAGACGCGGACGAAATCCAAACGCAAGAACAAGGCTTGATCCTCGCAAGAAAAGACCAGCAGCAAAAGAAAAAAATCAAATCAAAAGACAGAAACAGAGACGAAGTCATGGATAAAGTTAGACACGATCAGGAATTAGCCGGATATGCAGACGAATACCTGGAAGACGGCGAAGACGACGAAGTTCTTAACGCAAGCACACTAAAAGGACAAGAGGTTGTATCTATAGACTTCGACACAGTAGACAGTCGAACCGAGAAGAAAGAACTCCGAAGACAAGTACGCAAAGAACAAGAAAAAGCAGGTGAGCACAAAGGCTCAACAGTCATTGAGTTTGAACAAGCCAAAACAGGCCGAACCATTGACGCACGAAGCGGCCAAGAAGCGGAAATCGCACAGCAAAAAGAAAAGGAGGCCCTGGCGGCGGAAATGGCGGAAGAAATAGCCAAAATTTTCCACCCGGAAGGCGACCCGACCCCGGAACAGTTGGCTCTCGCAAAAAAAGCTGCTCTTGCAAAGTTGGACAAAAAAGCGAAAACTAAGATCGAAAGAATGTCAGAATAATTTGATGATAAACTTCCTTCAATCAATCCTCGTCGTTTCGGTAATAATTGCGGTGATCATAGTGATTATAGCTCTCGCAACTTCTTTTGTTGTAGCAGTTTTTGGCGGAGGCCCCTTTGTCCCGACCCCAAAAAAAGCCGTAATTAAAATCCTCAAACACGCCGGCATCCGCAAAGGTGACATTTTATACGACATTGGAGCCGGAGACGGCCGTTTCCTCCATTACGCGGAAAAATTATATGGAGCCAAGGCAACCGGGTTTGAAATAGATCCATTCGTATACACACTCGCGAGATTTAAACAAATTTTATTCGGATGGAAAGGGAAAATGATCCGCGGCAACTTCCAGAATTATTCCTTGAAAGACGCGGACATCGTCATCTGCTACATGCTCCCGGACACATTAAGAAAATATCAAAAGAAATTCGAGGACGAACTGCGCACAGGCTGCAAAGTAATTTCATACACATTCCACATCGGCAGTTGGAAACCGTACAAAGTCATCCCCAAAGACACTCGCACAAACATCAAACGCCTCTACATATACAAGCGCGACACCGCCGCAAAAACCTCGGCCAAAAAGAAAACACATTCCAAAAGAACGTAACAGACAAACGCCAAAACACTCCCAAGCCATTCGCTTACAAACCCGCATACAACAGCCAAAAAACCAAACAGCATCACGAACGGGACAAAAGGCAAAATAAAAATATTCGCAATCGGACAAATCAAAGAAAATCTTCCGAAAGCTTTCAAAATCACAGGCAGAGCAAACGCCTGTGCCGACAGCGTCATAATTAAATTTTCTCTAATAAGCAAAAACCGCGGAACTTTCGCAAGCACTCGCCCAAAAATTCCACCCAAAGCCTCAATCTTCGGAGACACATAAACAAGCCCAAGCGTAGCCAAAAAAGACAACTGAAATCCAACATCATAAACAATAATTTTCGGATTCCACAAATTCATCAAAACCGCCGACAAAACAATCGCAATAGCAACATCGTTCCTCCTCCCCCAATAAATCGCGAGAAGCCCCAAAATCCCCATAATAGACGCCCTCACAACCGCACTCCCAGCCCCAACGAGAATAACAAAAACAACTATGAACGCTATCGCAGCAATAATTCGCCGTTTTCTGCTCAAAAACCCGAAAAGTCCGGACACAACGATAATGACAAGCGTTATATTGTAACCGGAAATCGCAACTATATGCGTCAGCCCAATTTCCTTAAAATCCTCGGAAACATCTTTGGGAATCCCGCTTCTCACCCCCAAAAGCACACCGGCAACCAAACTCCCATGCGGCTCGGTAAAAAGCTCCCCAAGCCTTTTCTCAAAAATCCCCTTAAACCCGTAAATCGCACCCAAAAACGCATTCCCACATCCATCCCCCACTTTCTCCACCACAGGCCTGTCCACTACGGAATAAATGCCGTAACGGGCCAAATATTTATCATACGCAAAGTCCTCTACGGCTTGGGGCGCCTCCGGCGCCCCACGAACCTTCAAAACATCACCATATTCAAAAACCGGATAACGCGACGCGTTCAACAAAACGTTTCCATCGTACAAACGACCAGCGCTGTCATCAGCGCTGTCATCGGCGCCAGCCCTAGCAGCATCGGCGACAGCCCTAACATCCGAGACCGTATACTTGACCTGGGAAACCCGCACATCAACTTCTTCCGACACACAAGCGACAAACTCAACTTCTCCGCGCCCATTTAAATGCCTGACGTCATCATCAAAAACAATTTCAGACACAAAAAATCTCAAAAAACCAAGCACAACTCCAATTAAAACAATACAAGTCACTTCCGCACCAAGTCTCCACCAACACACCAACGACCCAAAAACGCAAACCAATAGCACCCACCCTTCGCCCCACTCACCCGCAACAAAAACCCCAATCAAAAAGCCAACCATAAGAACAAGCATTTTCCGATCAAGTGTCATGTGCGTCGCATGCGTCATACAAGAAGGTCACAAAAACTACTGGACCTCCCATTATAGACCAGCGACCTTAAATTTTTCTTAAATTTTCCTTAAATTATTCTGCCGACGCGTCTGAAGGAGGAGCCTCCGTCACCTCCTCGACACCCTCCACCCCCTTCACGCCCCCTACGTCTTCCACCTCTCCCATTCCTCCCATAATTCCACTTTGGAAGAACTCGCCAAAGAACACAGCCAAATCAAATACCTCATAATCAACCGGAGCCTCTACAGAGAAAGGCATATTTAAGTCGGAGAAAGAAACCGCCACCTCAATTTCAACCACTTCTTTAGTCTTAGGATCGGTCATAAAAACTATTCCATCAGCTTTCACCAAAGTTTCAGAGACGGAATCAACCCAAACACTACCCTCAAAATTAACAACATCGGACAACGAAAATAGCCCTAAACCAAATTGCTGACCGATTGGCTCCCCTTTAATCTCAGCAGACTTACCCATAAACTCAGCCATTCCATCAGCATCCAACTGAACATCATAACAATAAGCGTCGTAACCGTTAACTTTTTCGGTCCCATCAAATTCAATATCTTTAAAAAACTTTGAAGTGAGAACCAGTTCCTTCATCTGCGCATTAGCAGACGCGTTAGCGTCGCGAGCAGACGCGAGCGAAGCGAGCTCCTCGTCCGCAGACGCCACAGGCGTCGCGAGCTCTAGCGAGCCCCCTACCGCGAGCTCCTCGTCCGCAGACGCCGAAGGCATCCCAAGCCCACTCATATCACTAGCCCACTGCCCGGCATCAATCTTCCACCAAGGCCCAACCAGTTTAGAAAACACTTCTACGGGGAAATTAGGAATCGCGGGCAAATCGGAAAGCCTTACGTAAAAATCCTCGCCAATACTTCTCGCAGACATATCAATTTTATACTCCGTGCCGGTAATATCAGTAATATCCGCAATCAAATTTATATCAAGCCCTTTGTTCTCCGGATCAGAGCTGCTGAAAGAACCATTGACCCCAGCATCAACATCCCCCCCCTCGCCCTCCTTAGACAGCTCAAAACCAAGGTCATATCTCAAAGACTTTACAGACAAAAAATTATAAATCGACTTTTGCAAAAACGCAGAAGAATTAGAAACAGGATCCTCCTGCCCGCAACCAACCAAAAATCCGGCCACGAAAACAACGGAAAAGGTCATACCAAAGACCTTTTTAAAGATTTTCATAAAATTTTAGTTAAAATACAGCAGAGGGCTCTACCCTCACTACTAACTGGATTTTAGAAGACCACCTGTACCAATGTCAAATTTTTGAGTAGAATACGTTTCGATGCAGCAAAATTTGTTCAAAAAACAGGGCATAAATATATCAATTTTTCTGTCATTAACAGTGATTGTAATTTTATGCGTTTTAATCATAAAAGTGATCTCAGGTATCGACTTTAAGACTCTCTTTCTCGCGGCCGGTGAAAGCCTGGAAACGGACAAAAACTCCCACACGAATTTCCTGATCGCGGGAACGGGAACAATCGATCACGACGGAGCCGACCTGACCGACACAATAATCGTCGCAAGCCTGGATCAGGAAAAAGAAACAATCTCGATGGTTTCCATACCAAGAGACCTGCATATTGAAGACCCGTCACTCCAAACTCCCCGCATAAACGAAATTTATTTCTACGCGAAAGAATCGCTCGGCAGCGATATAGAAGGATTCGAGTATTTTAAATCAAAAGTCGAAGACCTGACAGGTCTCGACATCCAATATTACGTAAAAATCGATTTTGACGGTTTTGAGAAAATTATCGACACCCTCGGAGGGATAGACATAGATGTTCCAGAAGCGCTCTATGACCCATATTATCCAAAAGGAGAATCCCTTTATTACGAAGTTTTCTCTGTACCAGAGGGTCCACAACACATGGACGGAGAAACAGCGTTGAAGTACGCACGAAGCCGCAAAACCACTTCAGACTTTGACCGTTCATCACGACAACAACAAATAATCTACGCTATAAAGGAAAAAGCACTCCAAACGGAAATCCTCCTGGATAAAGATAAGTTAAGCGAACTTTTTTCCGCCGTAAAAGAAAACGTCACAACGAATCTCAAAATCCGGGAAATGTTAACCCTCGGAGCAATCGCGGACAAATACAATCAAGACAAAATCGTAAATATGCTTCTGCATGATGACCCTGTCCAATGCGGCGGATTCCTGTATGCACCACCACTCGAGAACTACAACGGGACATTCGTATTTACAGCAGCCGGCGGAGTCGAATATATCCAAAGATACTTCGACTTAATCACAAATCATCAGGAAGCATTCAAAGAAAACTCAAAAATCTACATCCTCAACGGGACCTCCACCCCCGGGATTGCAGCCGAAAACAAACAAGTATTTCAAAGATACTGCATGAATCCAATAAATTTTTCCAACGCTCGTTCACTTGATATAAAACAAACAACAATTTATTACAAAATGCTCCCACTCCCAAAAGCCTCCCCGTCGGACAAAACAGAGTACTACAAGCCATATACGATCGATCTGATCAAAGCGATAATCCCGGAAGCGATCGAATCAACCGAAATTCCTCAGGAATACAAAGACTTGGGATACGACAAGGACACAGACATTATTTTGGAAATCGGCTCGGACTACGTTGATTCAGACCACTACGTCGAGGACTCTTTTTATCCTCTATACAGCATCATTTACGCGCCAAAGACTGACGCTACAGAAGAAGCGGCTGCAGAAGCAGCCGCCGCTGACACCCCACCAAATGAGTAGAGAGAGCCTGAAAATCCGTCTAAATAAATTTCTGTCGCAGAGCGGACTTTGCAGTCGCCGCAAAGCGGATGAACTTATCAAAAAAGGTGAAGTTGAAATAAACAACGAAAAAGTCACAACTTTGGGGACGCAGATCGACCCATTCATAGACAAAGTAACCCTCAAAGGAAAACCTGTCGAACTCAATCAAAACTTTCTTTACGTAGCCCTCAACAAACCGCAAGGCTACATCACAACCTTAAAAGACGAATTCGATCGCAAAACCGTCATGGACCTCCTTCCCGAAGATCTAAGAGACAAAGGACTAAAGCCAATAGGCAGACTCGACAAAAACACAGAGGGATTGCTTCTCTTAACAAACGACAATGACCTCATAAACCTCCTCACCCACCCGCGCTACGAAAAGGAGAAAGAATACAAAGCCACCATCCAAGGCAACTTCTCATCAAAAGACAAAGCCGCATTCGAGAGAGGACTGCTGTTACCTGAAGAAACCACCCCAACTCTCCCGTGCAAAATCCGTCTCACCGAAGCAAAAGCGGGGAAAAACACGTTTATAATCACTATCAAAGAAGGCCGAAAACGGCAAATTAGAAATATGTTTAAACTTTTGGGATATACTGTAATATACTTGCAAAGAATACGGTTCGGGAACCTCACCTTAGGAATCCCCCCTCTGCAAAATCTACAGATAGGACAAATCAAATTAATAGACAAAAAATGCTTGCAAGTCTGATCAGCTTTTACATCGCATCCGCGCTTCAGCCGATTCTCCCAATAAACGCATACAAGGAGATGCCCATTCTCGAAGAAGCAGCTTTTAATATAAGTAAATTAAATTTTTCAAACTTGCTTTCGGCAAGCCCGATCCCGATAAAACGCAGTGAATTCATTTCGCCGATAATCGAAGCCACCTCCGCGATCGCAATCGACAACCAAACCGGAGAAACGCTTTACGAAAAGAATATCCATGAACGCCGCCAGTTCGCCTCCATCACAAAACTGATGACAGCGATAATTATTCTCGAAGAAAACGACCTGACATCGGTAGTTACGGTTTCGCCGGACGTAAAATACGCAGACGGGTCGGAAATGTTACTACGAACAGGCGAACAAATAACAGTCGAGAGCTTACTCTACGGACTAATGATAAATTCAGCCAACGACGCAGCAGCCGCCCTCGCTGAATTTAACGCCGGAAGCATAAAATCATTTGTCGAAAAAATGAACGAAAAAGCCTTGGAACTGGGACTTTTAAACACACACTTCCAAAACCCAATCGGATACGACAACAAACAAAATTACTCCTCGGCATACGACATCGCACGCTTAGCGAGATACGCATATCAAAAATCCTTCATCAAAAAAACCGCCGTGATAAAAGAATATGAAGTAACTTCAGCCGACAACGCATACACGCACAAGCTTGAATCGACAAACGAACTGCTCGGTAGCTACTTGAACATAAAAGGCCTCAAAACCGGTCATACGGACAAAGCCGGGTGGTGCCATGTAGCAATCGCCGAGAACGAAAACGGAAATGACATAATCACGGTCGTATTGGACAGCCCCGCGCGATTTCAAGAAAGTAAAGTACTAATCGACTGGACTTTCAGAGCATTTATTTGGTAACAATGAACACATGAGTGAAGTTGTTAAAGACCTAGTGCTGATTTTCGGATCGATGTTCTTCGCCTTTTTAATTTCTATATTGACGATCCCGGCGTTCACAAGATTCCTAATCAGCCATAAGATTGGCAAACAAATCAGAGAACAAGCCCTAACGGGAGAAAAATCCTCAATGTTCTCGAGTTTGCACGCAAAAAAAAGCGGAACTCCGACAATGGGCGGAGTTTTAATTTGGAGTTGCGCACTGCTCGTCGTCTTGATTTCAAGAGCGATATCAGCGCTCGGGATTTTCGACCGATCGCTGCTAAATCGAAAAGAAACCTGGATTCCAATATTCACAATGGTTGCGGTAGGATTTTTGGGAGCACTCGACGACTACCTGAACATTAAAGGCGTCGGCAGAACAAAAGGACTAAGCGCTAAATTCAAACTGCTATGGTTAACGGTTTTCGGAGGAGTCGGAGCGTATTGGTTCTATGAAAAATTAGGCTTTGACTCAATAAACATTCCTTGGCTCGGAGACATAACAATCGGATGGTGGTACATTCCCCTTTTCATCTTTATCATTCTGGCAACATCAAATTCAGTCAATATCACAGACGGATTGGACGGACTGGCAAGCGGACTACTCATCCTAGCCTTTGGAGCATTCGGGGTCATAGCGTACGTGCAAGGATTGCTTATTCTATCGGCATTCTGCGCAGTTTTGGTCGGAACAACTGCAGCATTCCTTTGGTTCAATGTCCCCCCGGCCCTATTCTATATGGGAGACACCGGCGCGCTGAGTCTGGGAGCAACACTTGGGGTTATAGCGATGCTAACCGATCAGATCCTGATACTTCCATTCATAGGCTTCATATTTGTAATTGAGACACTTTCCTGCATAATCCAAATCATTTCAAAAAAACTCTTCAAGAAAAAAGTATTTCTCATAGCCCCGCTCCATCATCACTTCGAAGCAAAAGGCTGGCCGGAATCAAAAGTCGTAATGAGATTCTGGATACTGGGAGGATTTTTTGCCAGTATTGGAATAATACTAAGCCTACTCTCTACCTAGTTAGATTCAATAACGGATCCAACAACTTGGCATTCTCCCCAACACCTAATACGGGAATACCATAATCAGTCGTTTGCTGCCCGATAGTAGCCGCTTTAGCGGCCCCCTCCTCTTCCCCCACAACTTTCACCTCCGCGACATCTTCTTTTGCGGCATCTTCAATAGAAGTAATCATATCCTTTTCGTCCTCCATCGCTTCATCCAAAGCACCCTGAACTTCGGTAACCTCTTCATCGGACAGCGTCCCATCGGACAAAGCTCCAACATTCTCTTCTACACCACCGGAAACCTCCACGTAATCACTCATAACTTCTTCCGCCAAATCCTTTTCACCAACTTCCGCCAAATCCTGAACCTCGGCCAACTTGGAAGCAGCTTGTTTTCTAATTATAAGAGCTTTTTCAATCTCGCTCTCTGCGGAAGCCTGCTCAACTTCATATAAATATTCCTTGGCAACATACAAAGGCGACGTCGGCAAAACAGTCTTTAAATAATCCTTAGCCTCAGCAATATTATTCTTCAAATAATCCTTTAGCTCATTTGCGTACTCGTCATCACCATTTAGGCGAACATTAACAATTACCGATTTGAAACTATCAACCTCCTGAACAAACTCTTCAAACACCTTCTCGGCATCACCTTGACCAACATCTCCCTCGTTCATCATCAAACTCCACTCAACAAACTTCCTTTCAGAACTTTCCAAATCAATTTTCTGCTTATTAATATCATCAAAAGTCAAAAACCTCACAACTCCCTCCTTAAGCGACTTGAAAGGGTATAAAGCGCTCTCGGGCAAAGAGCCCACAGCTCCCTTTAACTGCTCTCCACTGCTTTCCTCAACTTTGGCAATATGAGCCCTGTCGCTTTCCAAATTGGACTGGACCCAGTCATCATTCTTAGCATCAGTATCGGCAACAGTAACCCTGGAACTATCCAACTCAACCTCAACTTTTTGACCACTCTTTACCTTCATATCTTCAATTTGGACAACATTGCTATAAACCTCAATAACAGCCTGCTGTCCATCTATATGAACATTGAAGGCCGCCTTCTTTGCAACCGCCTGAATACTTCCAGCCTTGACAGCAAAAGAGGAACCTTCTTCAAAAAGACTCAAAACCTTCGTCCACATATCTCCGTAATCCACCTCAACCTCGACATTCGTAATAGATTTGTTATCCGGATTCTCGAACAACTTATCGATCCTTACACTACTTCCCTCTCTCAAGCGCGCAACACTATCGTCCATAAACTTAATACTCACCCAGCCATTTTCTCCCGTATACACTTTGTCCCCTTCTTCAAGTTCCATCTCGTCATACGCCAAGTATTTATCTCCAGCCCTCTCAATAACAACCTCTCCTCTCAAACTTTCTATAGCCGTAAAACTGTCGGCAGAAGCGACCTGAATACTTCCCCCTGCAAAATTAAACAGACCCATAACCATAGCAAAAATCAAAAAAGCGCCTACCAATCTTTTTCCCAGATCCAAGACGCCCACCCACGCAAATCTGCTTTGCTTTGCAGTAGAAATATAAGAAAGAATGCGCTCTTTCATAGTAACCCGTTGATAAGCCGTAAGCCCGACCAATCCGGCCACTTTTTTAATATAACTAATGACACTCTCATTCTCGGAAACCTCGGATGCCCTGTCAGCCACCCTAATATAAGCCATTATGCGACTCTTCATCTGAAGTTTCTTTTCTTCACTTAAAACGGGCTTATTTAGCCCTTCTAAAAAACCTGTAATGTCCGTTAATTCTCCTTTCATATCAACCCTTTAAACGTTAAGAAATGGCTATTGTTACACATCATCTACCCCAATCTCATTTAGCTCACGCTTCAAAGCTTTCAGCGCTCTAAATTGCAGAATTCTCACACTCCCTTCACTCTTCTTTAAAACCTGAGCAATCTCAGTATTGGAAAGCTCATTTATAAACTTCAAAATAACTACCTGCCTATACCCCTTCTTCAGTTTGGACAACGCAATTTTCAATTTATCGGAATGCAAACTATTCTCAGTAGTCCTGATAGGATTATGCTCGCGTCTGTATTCAGGAATATTCGGGGTCAATTCAACAACCTCCTTGTCCTTCTTGAACCTGTAAGTATCCACGACAAGGTTATGCGCAATCCTATAAATCCAAGCGGAAAAACTTTTGCTTTCCATCTTGTATTGCCTGATTTTTTCCCAAGACTTCAAGAAAACCGTTTCCGTAATATCCTCAGCGTCTTCTTTTGGCACACGGAAATAAATATATCGATAAATTTGATCGACAAAATGATCGTAAATCGACGCAAAAGCTTCAGTATCCCCTCCCTGAGCCTTTTCGACTAATCTTTCTATTTCAGGACCTTCCAAACCCATACGATAAGATTACAGGAATTCACTTATACTACAAAAAGGCGTTATCTGTCAAACGAGATCCCGAAGAGTTAATACGAACTAATGCGCCAACGCATTACAGATATGCGCTTTACAAATCCCTCAAGTCTCCTTAAGACAAGTACGGAACCTTAAGAAAAACGATGTAATGCAAGGAAACGAGGAACTCCCGACCGAACCGTACCATCTGTGGTACGGCGAGTAGGGAGCGACGAAGTTGACGAAGCAGAACACGTTTTTCAGAGGTTCCCTAAATAGTCTTCGCACCTCTTAACCTCCTCTCTACTGCCAATATAAATCGGCGTCCTCTGATCGAGCTTCACAAGCGGTTTCTCGAGAATACGTACTTTGCCATCAGTCGCGGCACCCCCAGCTTTCTCCATAAGAAAAGCCATCGGCGCACACTCAAATAGCAAGCGTAGTTTTCCCTCCGGATACTTCGAGTGAGGCGGATAGCTGAAAATTCCCTTACCTTTGAGAAGAATTTGATTCACATCCGGCACCATTCCGCCGGAATATCTCAAAGTGTATCCTGCCTTCATCCAAAAATTGGTAAGTTCCAAATAGTCCTGTCTCTCAGCACACGCGCGAAGATTCCCCGGAGCAAACATCTTACCCTCACCAACCTTGATTCCCTCCTTAGATAGACAGAACTCACCATCGACCAGAGTAAATTCATTGACCGCGCTGGCGCCAGCGGTGGCAGCGACGCCCGTGTCCTCAGCGCCCGCAGCACCCTCGCCACCCGCAACCGCGAGCACGATGGTCGTCCTAGGCCCATACACGGCAATCATTGAAGAAAGCTGATCATCTCCCTTCACACCAATGAAAGTCTGCCCCCTGTACACTCCGAAAATCGACCCGACAGCTAAATTTACATCCACAAGACTCGACCCGTCCAACGGATCGTACGCAACCGCGAATTCTCCGTCTCCAATACGCAATTCGTCCGGAAGTTCCTCCGAAGCAAGAAGACCAATTCTCTCGTTTTGCCTGCATTCATCCTGAATCAACTGATCCGACAGGACATCCAGAGCGAGTTGTTGCTCGCCATATACGTTCTCTGTTCCGGCAGCACACGTCTTCGCAGTTCTGATCTGATTACTTATTTGCTTAACAGCTTTAGAGAGCGTCACAAGCACGCCCGCTAAATCCTCATCGTTCACTTTCCCCTGTAAAAATTTGTCGAAAGTTTGCATGATTTCGTGGTTATTTTACATCCCACAACCCCGCCTTAAGACTACACCCGAACGCGTCCTTCATCATCATCTTCAAATGATCCGTAATCTCCGCTTCCGCCTCTGCAAACGGAAGCACGTCCCACTCCGCCTCAAACAGATCAAGGACCTTCCTGCGTGGCTTCCCAAGCTCCACTCCCTTCGCATCCATGCGAGCGAGAAGATCCGCCGGGAAATACTTGAACCAAATATCGGACAACGCAGTAGCATAGTTGAATTTTCGGGCCCCGTTCGCAATGCACTTCTGAAAATCTTCGGGCAATAGCCCCGTTCCACCATGCATCACTCCATATACGCCCAGGGGTCGCACCGCATCACAAATCTCGCGAATCCTATCAAACCCAATAATCGGTTTCTTCAAATAATTTCCATGCCCATTCCCAACAAAGAAAGCGATAGCATCGGCGCCCGTCTCCTCCACAAGCTTGAGACAATCCTCGGCCTTTGAATAATACTGCGTAATATTCTTTTCGACCTCAGGATCAGCCAACGCCTCAGCATTCCCAATTTCCCCATCCTCAACTTCGATTGAAATCCCAAGCGGATGCACCTTCGCAGCAACCTCCTTGCACTTTGCAACATTCTGCTCCAAAGGCAATTTCGACAAATCAACTTCAATAGAAGAAAAACCTGCCTCAATCGCGCGATCGACACATCCATCAACATCCTTCTGAATATGATCGTAATGCAAACAAATCGGCACACTGTATCCGTACTTTGCGATCATCCGATCAATCCCTTCATGCACCAAACCCGAAAGTCGTGCAGGAGGCATGTTGCAGTACTTTACTTCACTTTCCGCAATCTCAATAATCACAGGCGACTTCTCAGCCCAAGCCGCTTCAAGAATCGCATTAAGAATAAAACGACTGCGCGCATTGCACGCAGGAATTCCAAATCCTTCTCTGTCAGCAACCGACAAAAGCGTCTTCAAGTTGCTTAGAACATGACTAGTAGACATTTTCATAAGGTTAAGATGCCCCGTAAACAAAGTTAGCAAAAAAGAAAAGGCGAATCAAGACAAATCAAGCACCCTATCTGCTCACCACAACCGTGTCACCATGAACATAAGCAACACTTTTTGGCCTTGCCATCTTAGAAACCTTAGAAGTGCTCTTTATCGCATCAAGAGCTCTGACCTTAGAAAGCTGCATATCCTTTATCTCACGCTCCTTCACAAGCTCCTGCTGCTCAGCATCAAGTTTGTTCAAAGTATAACCTTTCGTCACCTCATTAGTAGAAAAAATCAACGTCGTAAAAGTAAGCAAACACACAAACGCAACCAGCGACACAATCAAAAAATACGGACTCAACTCAAAATTCAACAATCGGGCAGGAATCAGCCTTTTAAGCAAACTTTTTTTATACGACGCACCTCTTTCTAGAACAAGTTGTGACATTTATAGGTCTTTTATTTTTTTTATCGCACGCAACTTCGCGCTTCTAGCCCTCGGATTCTCGGCAATTTCTTTATCTGACGGAACAACGGGCTTTCGCGTTAGTAGCTCAACCGCAGGTTCTCCAGCACACTGGCAGACCAATAATTCTCTCGGACAAACACAGCTTCGCGCCAACTCCTTAAAAAAATGCTTCACAATTCGATCTTCCAGGGAATGGTAGGAAATAACCACCATTCGCCCGCCGACCTTGAGTAGGTCGATCGAATAGCCAAGCGCTTCTTTAAGAGCATTTAATTCATCATTCACCTCTATACGTATCGCCTGAAATATCGTCGTCGCCGGATGAATTTTGGACTTTCGCCACTTCTTCCCCCCGCGAGCAGGCGCAATAGACTCTATAAAATCCGCAAATTCAGTAGTAGTTTCAAACTTTTTCGCCATCCTCCTTTCAACAATCTTCCTCGCAATCCTCCGAGACGCCCTCTCCTCGCCATACCTCCATATGACATCCGCCAATTTATTCTCGGGATACTGATTTATAACGACATACGCAGTCAGCTCCTGATTTGAAGAAAATCTCATATCAAGCGGTCCCTCCTTCAAGAAAGAAAAACCACGAGAAGCGACCTCGACATGAGGAGAACTCAGGCCCAGATCAAACAAAATAGCATCCACCTGAGCAAATCCAGCTTCGTTCACCCTAGTTTTCAAGTATCGAAAGTTATCGTTAATCAGAATTTTGTTCTTATAATGCTCAAGTCTCTTCCCGGCCTCTTTAAGATTGTTTTCATCAAGATCAAACCCTATAAGTACTCCTTTCCCGCCGATCAATTCCAGTATCCCGCCAGCATGACCCCCAAGCCCCATCGTCGCGTCAACAACCACCTCTCCTTTTTTCAAATTCAAATACTTATAAACATCCTCTTTTAACACCGATACGTGCTGCATTTTTTGGCTTCTGTAAAAGGAAAACTTGGGTTTCAGTCAGGACTAATGTTCAAAACTTGTGCACATCTCGTGTATAAATTTTGTACTCTTGTCTCACCCCTAAAAATAAGGTTAGAAATCAAAATCGTCAACAATTTCAGTCCAAAACACTAAATTAGAGTACAAAAATAGTAGTCAAACAACTCATCCACGAGCATTTTCACTCCATATACAAGCCACTCTTCCCCATCGCACAAAATCATTTGCCACAACAACACGGTATTGTATAACTTTTGTATGCAGCCAACGCGTATGCTGCACGCACGAAGCACACGCAAAAAAACACCCCACTACCACACCCGATCCCCAAAACCAAAGCATCTACCTCATCATCCCACCCAACTGCTTTCCATCGCCCCTGACAAAAACAGTTGTGTCTCCAACGATCTTCACAATAGTAGAAGGTGGATTTTTAGGGATTTTTCCTGCATCAACAACGAAACCAAGTTGACCAAACCGTCTCGTACCAAATTGTTTCTTCAAATCAGTAACACTATAATTTTCGAGCTTACCAGCCAAGTTAGCTGAAGTTGTAACAATCGACTTACCAAACTTCTCCACCATTTCCATGCTGAATGGATCACTGCTGTACCTGATCGAAACAAATTTCTGTCCGGGATTGAAAAACTCGGGAAGACTTTCCTTTCTCTTCATAACCATAATAGAAACAGGACCCGGCCAGAACTGCTCGACAATCGTCTTGGCATAATCGCTAAAAAGTCCATACAAATCCGCCATATCAACAGAAGAAACCATAATACTCAAAGGTTTGTCATCAGGCATTTTTTTCATCTCATATAAAGCTCGTAGCGCCTCCTCGTTAGTCGGGTCAACGGCTAAACCATAACATGTCTCCGTGGGATGCAACACTATTTTCCCCTCCTTGAGAGCATCAACAGCCTTCTGAACAACCTCCTTCCTATTTTTTGCATTCATTCGCATAGTAAATTCTTAGTCTTGATTATTAGCCGCGCCAAATTATACTAATGGCAAAACTAAAGTCAACTTGAAGACCTTTTAAACTTAACCTCACCCGACATGAAACCAAAAATTGCAATCAACGGCTTCGGAAGAATCGGCCGCGCGTGTTTTCGGATTATTATGGATGACTTCGCAGATGACATGGAATTAGTCGCCGTAAACGACCCAGCCGACAAAGCGTCCCTATGCCACCTTCTTAAATATGACTCAAACTACGGAACATGGAGCAAGAGCCCGTCATGCAGCAGCGACGGGATCACAGTCGACGGGAAAAACGTAAAATTTTTCGCGGACCGCGACCCCGAGAAATTGCCTTGGAAAGACCTCGGAGTTGATATAGTTCTCGAATGCACAGGCGTATTCAAAGACGGCGAAGGCGCTGGCAAACACATCAAAGCCGGTGCGAAAAAAGTGATCATCTCCGCCCCGGGGAAAGGAGGCATCGACCTCACAGTGGTCCGCGGAGTCAACTGCGGCAAACTCGGACCCGAACACAACATCGTCTCAAACGCTTCATGCACCACAAACTGCCTTGCTCCGTTCGTAAAAGTTCTTCACGAAAAATTCGGACTCAAACGCGGACTGATGACAACCATCCACGCATACACAAATGATCAGAAGATTCTCGACGTAAGCCACAAAGACCTCCGCCGCGCGCGCGCAGCAGCGCTATCCATGATCCCAACCTCTACTGGAGCCGCAAAAGCGATGGGACTTGTCATGCCGGAACTTGAAGGCAAATTGAACGGCTTGGCGGTACGCGTGCCAACACCGACTGTTTCGTTGGTCGATTTGGTCGCCGAAGTCGAAAAAACAACATCTGTAGCAGAAATAAACGCAGCATTCCGCGCCGCTTCCGAAGGAGAATTGAAAGGAATCCTCGGATACAACGAATTGCCGTTGGTATCAGTAGATTACGTATGCAATCCCCTATCATCAATCATAGACGGACTATCAACACAAGTCATCGACGGAACATTGGTCAAGGTACTCGCCTGGTACGACAATGAATGGGGATATTCGGTAAGAACAGTCGAGCTGGCAAAGATAATGGCGGAGAGAAGCGGGCTTTAGCCCGCTTCTCTCAATTTTCCTAACACTTGTCCTGAAAAGGTGTGGTTTTCCCGGGATTATCAGGGAGTTTCCCGGATAACAAATTTCCCAACCTGAAAATTTCAAGTTTCCGGGAAACTCCCGGATAACATTGGCACAATCACCAATCACGCACCACAATCCTTTGATCCTTTACAAACCCACATTTAGCACTATATAATCCCAAGT
>JBAZPI010000019.1:0-18339 GCA_041648305.1 Candidatus Altimarinota bacterium
CTTCCCCTACAATCTTCCCCGCAAGAACAGGGACCCCGTAAATCAAAACAACTTAACATTTAGCACCATGGATCTCATTTTCTTCGGTATGCAAGGCGCAGGCAAAGGCACAGTCGGCCGCTTCGTAGCCGAACGCTTTAATCTCAAAATCTTCGAAACTGGCGCAGCGCTCCGCACGCTGGCCCAAGAAGACTCTCCTCTCGGCCACAAAGTGAAAGAAATCATCGAAGCCGGCCATCTCGTCCCAAACGAAGTCGTCATGGAAATCGTGGAAGATTTTTTAAACAAACTCGAACCTGGAGCACAAGTCCTCTTCGACGGCATCCCTCGCAAGATAGAACAAGCAGAATCCCTAAACGCTCTCCTGGACAAAAACAACCGCACATACAAAGCGGTTCTCATAAAAATCACCGAAGACACGGCGCTCGCCCGCCTGACAACCCGCAAAATCTGCTCCAAATGCAAAAAAGTCTTCGCAGCAGCCTATAAAGCCAACACATGCGACGAACCAAACTGCCAAGCCCCACTCACTACCCGCACAGACGACAACCCTGAATCAATTAAAACTCGCATCGAAGCGTTCAAAACTGAAACTCTCCCCGCGATCGCCCTATACAAAGGCAACATCATCGAAATCGATGGCGAGCCAAGCATAGAGCAAGTCGCAAACCTAGCCATCAAAGCGCTCGAGCCGCTCTTTGAAACCAATCTATAACTGGCCTGTCAGCCTACCACCCCCCACATGCAAATCCCCATAAAAACCCAGAAGGAAATTCAAGCAATGCGCGAAGGTGGCAAGATCTTAGGCCAATGCCTGCGAGAAACCGCGAAGAGAGCCCTCCCGGGAGTATCAACCCTCGAACTCGACCAATTCGCCGAGAAATTCCTCCGAGAACACGATGCGATCCCCTCCTTCAAAGGCTATCAAGGTTTCCCCGCAACACTTTGCACAAACATCGATGAACAAGTCGTCCACGGCATCCCGAGCAAAAACCAAATTCTCAAAGAAGGCGACATCATCTCGATCGACTGCGGCTGCCTCTATAAAGACCTCCATACAGACGCCACAGTCTTTATTGGAGTCGGCGACAAAAACGGAAACACCAAAAACCTCTCTCCAGAGAAAAAACGTCTCATAACCTCAGCCAACGAAATCCTCGACATCGCCCTAAACTTCATTCACGACGGCATTTACCTCAACAATCTCTGTGAGACAATCGGCAAAGCAATCAAAAGCCACAGCTACGGCGTCGTCACCGAACTCACCGGCCACGGCATCGGCCACCGCCTCCACGAACCGCCGCACATCCCGAACCAAAAAGAAGGAACCTCATCTGGCCCGCTCCTGAAAACCGGCATGACACTCGCAATTGAACCAATCTTCACAACGGGATCGGGGAAAATAATCACACTCTCTGACAACTGGACTATTGTAACAGCCGATAAATCACTCGCCGCCCAGATCGAACACACCATACTGGTCACCGATTCAGGTTGCGAAATCCTCACGAACCCGTGACAAATCCCGAAGGCCCGACCCAAAGCCTAACCACCTCAAAATACTACAACACAATATTCTCGAAAACTCCGCAACACGAAATTCTCCAATCACCTACGAATCTGCCAATTGATCTGTATTTTAGCTTGCATAACCTGATACACTCGTATAAAATCCAGTCGCATTTTTCCAACCTCAATCCTGTTAAAGAGCTCATTTTTTATGGCAAAAGAAGACAAAATTGAAGTCGAAGGAAAAGTATTAGAACCACTGCCAAACGCGAAATTCAAAGTTGCCCTCCAGGGTGAAAGCTGGGAGGGTAAGGAGATCACAGCTCATTTATCAGGAAAAATGCAAATGAATTACATCAGAATCTTGCCGGGCGACAAGGTTACAGTAGAGCTATCCATCTACGACCCATCAAAAGGCAGAATAACCTACAGACACAAAACACAATGAAAGTACGTTCATCAGTTAAAACAATTTGCGACAAATGTAAGGTAATCCGCCGAAAAGGCGTAATCCGCGTTATTTGCAAAAACAAGCGTCACAAACAACGTCAAGGTTAAATGTTAAGTAGTCGGTATTCACCCCCCTGAATGCCGACTACTTAGGATTTAACTACACAAAATGGCACGTATTGCAGGAGTAAACCTCCCAAAAGAAAAAAGAATAGAAGTTGGATTAACGGCAATCTACGGAATTGGCAGAAACTTAAGTAGCCAAATCTTGGATAAAACAGGAGTAAATAAAAATACAAGAGTTAAGGATTTAACCGAAGACGAAACAAACAAACTGAGAGAAGAAATTGCCAAACATATAACCGAAGGAGATCTCAAAAGAAAAATCGCACTGGACATAAAGAGATTGCAAGAAATCGGATCATACAGAGGAGGACGCCACAGAAAGGGACTCCCCTGCCGAGGACAAAGAACAAGATGTAATACGCGAACAAAGAAAGGAAAGAGAAAGACAGTAGCAAACAAAAAAGCCGTAACCAAGTAATAAATGACCAAGGAAGAGCAAAAAAAACAAGATCCTGCCCCGGAGACTAAAGCCGAAGCTAAAGCGGGAACCCCCGAAGCTCAAACACAAGAGGCCGCCAAGACCGAGGCTCCAAAAGAAGCCAAATTGACAGCCGCCCAAAAGAAAAAGAGTAAACGCAGATCTGTCGTTGAAGGAGACGTACACATTCGGGCTTCATACAACAACACTATTGTCTCCGTTTCAGAACCTAACGGAAACATCATTGCGTGGTCATCATCAGGAGCGTCAGGGTTCAAAGGCGCCAGAAAAGCGACCCCGTACGCGGCACAAGTCGCAGCCGAGAATGCAATTCAAAAAGCAAAAATTTATGGACTCGCAAGAGTTCATGTCTACATAAACGGCGTCGGAAGTGGACGCGAACAAGCAATGAGGGGAATCACAGCCAACCAAGTTGAGATTCTCTCAATATCAGACATTACATCGATGCCACACAACGGATGCAGAAAGAAAAAGGCTAGAAGAGTATAACAATAACCATTACATAGATGAGATATACAGGACCAGTTTGCAGACTTTGCCGCAGAGAAGGAGAAAAACTCTTCCTCAAAGGTGATAAATGCACATCTCAAAAATGCCCGATTTTAAAGAAAAACTATGCGCCGGGAATGCACGGCACAAAAAGCAGTTTTTCAAAACAGTCGGAATTTGGACGCCAGCTTCGAGAGAAACAAAAAGGAAAGAGAATCTACCAAGTCTCCGAGAAACAATTTAGAAAGTGCTATAAACTAGCCACGAAAACAACTGGTGTCACAGGCGACAGAATTCTTCAATTACTGGAATTAAGACTGGACAACACGGTATACAGGGCAGGGCTTGCAGTCTCCAGACGCCAAGCACGCCAAATCGTAGGGCACGGATTAATTAAGGTCAACGGACGCAAATGCACAATCTCCTCAAGACTGGTTAAAGTTGGAGACAAAATTTCGATCAACGCAAAAATAAAACTTGATCAAAAGAAAGACACCTCACCAAAATGGCTAACCACCGACCTCAAAAAGGGCGAAGCAATAGTAGCCTTCCTTCCGGAAAAAGACGACACCGAACGTTCGATCAACGCACAAATGATCGTTGAATTCTATTCTAAATAACGGCGCAGTCTTGCGCAATTACATAATCATAAAACAACCAATATGCACATCATCCAGGAAGAAATTGGTATCCCGAAAATCAAAACCGATACGGTTAGTGATCACCATGTGATATTCACAATGGGTCCATTGCCAACAGGATACGGGATGACTCTTGGGAATGCGTTACGCAGAGTTCTCCTATCCTCATTGCCAGGAGCTGCTGTTACAGGCATAAAGGTAGAAGGCATTACACACGAATACTCTACAATTCCGGGAGTAAAAGACAGCGTTCTCGATATCATTTTGAACTTCAAGTTGCTCGACATCAGAAAAACGTCGAAAGATCCATCGACCTTGAAGCTGGAAGTCACCAAAGCGGGCAAAATCACCGCAAAGGACATAAAATGCCCACCTGAAGTAGAGATCCTAAACACGGATCAATACATTACGACTCTCGAAAAAGGGTCAAAACTGAAGATGGAATTAAGAGTAGAAAAAGGCATTGGATACATTCCGGCACAACAGAAACAAAAAGAAGAACAAGATCCGAACATGGTCGTCGTGGACGCGATGTACAGCCCGGTCAAGAAAGTCCGATTCGAAGTGGAATCAACTCGTGTAGGACAAATGACAGACCTCGACAAGTTGACACTCGAAATCCTAACCAACGGCACAATTTCTCCGGAGGACGCGTTGAAATTCTCATCAAATATCCTGCGATCATACTTCGATTTATTCAACATCGACAACATTATGGTCGAGGAAGAATTCATGAGCGACATTCAATCAATCGTTCAAAAAGAACAGGAAGAAGAAGCCAAAAAACCTCAACAGGAATCATACACACCAATCGAAATCTTGGGCTTCTCTCCACGAACACTGAACGCACTTATCAACGGAGGAATCGGCTCAATAGAACAATTATCTAAATGCACAGAAAGTAAACTTTCTAATCTAAGAGGATTTGGCAAGAAAGCGCTTACAGAAGTCAAAGAAGCCTTAGAGAAGAAAGGATCATCACTTGCTGAGGAATAACCCCACACCATGCGACACCTAAGACAGAAAGGAAAATTAGTAGCAGACAAAGGCCATAACACAGCCTTAATTCGAAACCTGGCAGTATCAGTAATCATTTATGAAAAGATCAAAACGACAGAGGCAAAAGCACGCACAGTAAAGCCATTTGTTGAAAATCTGATCGATATCGCGAAAAGAAAAGAGAAAAGAGAAGCAATCCGCCTGATCGAATCCCTGCTGCAACACACTAATAGCTCACGAAAAATATTCGAAGTATTAGTCGACAAATACAAGGATAAAAAAAGCGGCTATTTAAGAATCACAAAGCTAGGATACAGAAGCGGTGATAACGCGCCCGTCGTACAAATTGAACTCGTTTAACAGAGCAAAACATGCAAAAGACATATCTTCCCAAAAAACAGACCTCAAAAGACCAAAAATGGTATCTGGTTGACGCCACAGATAAAATCGTAGGTAGAATGGCTACAAAAATTGCAGACACCTTAAGAGGGAAAAATACGCCTATCTTTACTCCACATCTCGACTGCGGCGGTTACGTCATAGTGATCAACGCAGAGAAAGTCAAGTTTACCGGAGGGAAATTGGACAAAAAGTTTTACTACACACACTCCGGATTTAAAGGAGGAATCAAGTCCGCTCCGGCAAGAAAAGTACTAGCGGAAAAACCGACAAAAATTATTGTAGAAGCAGTCAAAAACATGCTTCCAAACAACAAATTACGTAAAGTTTTCCTAAGGAAACTTAAAGTATACGCAGGAAGCGAGCACCAACACGAAGCTCAAAAACCTGAAGTTTTAGCAATATAACCTTTACCTTAAATGCCCAAGACTACTAAGAAGACTGCCGAACAGCCGCCGAAGGCGGCCAAAAAAACTGAAAAAAAACCGCGAAAAACGCTGGCGAAAGCCGACAAGCCTTTGGCAGAAGCGCAAGCTTCAGAGAAAAGCTCAAGCAAAAAAGCTGTCCAGAGCCAGGAATACAGCCTTCCATCCGGGAAATATATCTACGCAAACGGAAAAAGAAAGACATCAGTAGCAAGAGTAAGACTTTACAAAGGTGACGGCTCCGTCTTTATAAATCAAAAACCTATCAATAAATTCTGTGAACTGCGCATTCGCGAAGAATTGATTGTTTTCCCTCTTAAATTAACAGGACTAGCCAACGCATTCACAGTAGTGGCAATGGTTCATGGAGGAGGCATGAATTCCCAGGCTGACGCGGTACGCCACGGAATTGCAAAAGCTTTGGTCACACACGATGCAACTCTCCGCCCTACTCTCAAACACGCAGGGCTTTTGACACGCGACCCGCGAAGCAAAGAAAGAAAGAAGTTCGGTCTACACCGAGCCCGCCGAGGACCGCAATTCAGCAAGCGTTAGGCAGCGCAAGAGAACGCAGTTCTATTTGCGCAATTCTATATCCTTTCAACGCGCAAAACTGTTACGCTCCCGTCAGGCACCTGCCCTGAATTCGAGGCAATTTGAGGACCAGTAGCCACCTTGGCAACAGATTTAGTAACAAATAAACGCACAGTATTAGGAGTCGCCATACTCCTGGAAAGAATAGCTTCTTGTCCGCCCTCATCTCGTTCCCCTTGTTTCCAACACCAATCATCAATAATTGTATTAGGCCTCCTAACCCCATTCCATCTACAAGTCATCTTTAGCTTACCCCTAACATACCGAACAGCCATACCCGGCTCAACACCAAGATATTCATCTATTTCCCGACATGCTTCCTCCAATTTCATAATCCCAAATGGTTAAATCTAATTTTTGGAGCCGATTCTATCAATATAAACCTCGATTGTCCACAAGAAAGAATATATAATACAGCTATGTCATTTATCAAAGATTTCCAAAAACTTTACTGGTCAACTCCACAGGTTCAGAACTGGACCCGCCAAAGCCAGAATTGCGACTATGGAGACATCATCGTCGTATCAAAAAATTGCTTCCTCTGCTTCAACAGTTCAAACCTGGAAAACTGCTATTATTGCTACTCTTCGCAGAAAAACTACGACTGCGGAGACTGCATGTTCTGCAAGGAATGCAACCAATGCTACGAGTGCAATGACTCAATTCGCTGCTACAACTGCGACTACGTCCAGGACTGCGTGGATTGCACCGAATGCAAGTATTGCTACGACTGCAAATCCCTGAACAACTGCTTCGGCTGCGTAAATCTTTATCATAAAAAACACTGCATTTTCAATAAACAGTACAGACAAAGCGAGTACGAAAAGCGCCTCGAAGAAATTCTCACAAAATGGCCACCCGGCCGCGCCGAAAAAGAGTTCAGCAAACTTTGCCTCGCCTCTCCCCGCCCCTACTCCCACCAGAACCACAACACGAACTGCATGGGCGATTACATTTATCACAGCAAAAACTGCTACTGGATTTTCGATTCCATCGAATGCGAGGACAGCCTCTATATCACCGAAGCCTGCCTGGAACGCGGCGTAAAAGACTGCGTAGACTGCGGACCGATCGTAAACACCCTAGAACAATGCTATGGATGCTGTTTTTGCGGATATCTAAACAATTGTAGCCACATTTACTGGTGCGATTGGCTCGCAGACTGCCATTGGTGCACAAACGTCTGGGATTGTAAATGGTGCTTCGGCTGCGTATATGCTAAAAATAAGGAGTATCACATCCTGAATAAACCATACTCGCCAAAAGAATATGAGAAACGCGTCGCGGAGCACAAAAAAGAGCTTTTGGAAGCGGGAGTATTGGATTTGTATGAACTAATACATTGGAATGGATAATCAAACCAAAAATTGCACAAAATGTAGCCAAACCTTCCCCATCTACAAGGAAGACACTGCTTTTTACAACAAAATGACCGTCCCCTCTCCCACTCTCTGCCCAGCCTGCCGTGAATGCCGCAGATTGGTTTGGCGCAACGAACGCAGCCTCTATGCACGCAAATGCGCACGCACTGGAAAACCGATAATTTCATACATAAGACCTGACAGCCCAATCCCCGTTTACAGCCTCGAAGAATGGTTCAAGGACGACTGGGACGCACGCGACTACGGAATTGAGATAGACTGGAACAGGCCATTTTTCGAGCAATTCCGCGAACTTCTTGAACGTGTCCCCCACATCCCACTCCTTATCGGCGACAGCGAAAACTGCGAATACACGAACTACTCATGGTGCAACAAAAGCTCGTACATGATCTCGGCCGCTGATTTCAACGAAGATTGCTTCTACTCAAGCTATCTATTTCATAGCCGCGATTCAGGCGACTGTTTCTTCGTTGACGACTGCGAACTTTGCTACGAATGCGTCGACTGCGAAAAATGCTACAACGCCAACCACTGCAAACAGTGCAAATCTTGCTCAGACTGCACCGCTTGCGAAGATTGCGTCGGATGCAACCATTGTTTCGGATGCATAAACCTAAGAAATCAAAATTACTGCATTTTCAACCTACAGTACGAGCGAAGCGAGTACGAAACTCGCATCAAAGAACTCCTCAGAAACCCCCAGGAACTCTCAAGAAAATTCGGCGCTCTCCGCATGAAAGAACCAATTCGCGCCATATACATATCAAAATGCGAAAACTGCATCGGCAACAACCTCAGTAACTGCTCAAGATGCTTTAATTGTTTCGACCTGCTTGAATCTCAAGATTGCCGCTACGTCACATACGGCACAAGCTCACGTGACTGCATGGACTTAAACGGCGCCCCAGAGTGCGAACTGCAGTACGAATGCGTCGCCAGCCCAAGTTCGTATAATTGCCGCTTTTGCACCGCTTGCTGGGTCAAATCAAGCTATCTCACCTACTGTCATCTCTGCCGGGCAAGCCAAAACTGTTTCGGCTGCATCTCGCTTTACCGCAACCGCTTTTGCATCTTAAACCGCCAGTACAAAGAACAAGAATACAAAGCCCTCGAAGCTCGCCTCACAGAACACATGCAAAAAACCGGCGAATGGGGCGAATTCTTCCCAACTTCAATTTCTCCCTTCAAATACGAGGAAACCGCAGCACAAGACTACTATCCAAAGTAATTAAAACAACTTCAACTGCTCCGCATTCTCTCGCAAATACTCTTTAACTTTCCGCCAATACTCCCCTGAAGTTTTCAAAATATTTTCAGCCTCCTTCCTCGTCACCAAACCCGCTTCATAAACACACATATTCCTTTTCTTTCTATAAACATTAATTTTATTTATCAATTCACCAAACTCTGATCCCAAAATCGCTCCCGCAACCTCAAAAGTCGTCTTATGCTGTTCACCATCATCAGTCTTGTAACCATTCAAAAGAAGCACAACTTTCGAAATTTGCAGCATTCCATCATAAGCAGCCTTAAAAGCAGTCTCCTCAAAATCATCAACATTCGCAGCAGCAGCCCGAAAATTCCTGTCAGCCGCGTGTAAAAGATCATTCAAATAATCAATCCCCGCTTTCTGCTTTTTAAGCTTCCCCTGATTTTCAAGTTTTTCCAACAAGCTCTTTAAACTCTCCATCATTATCAGTTAATAAAATGTAATTCTGCACAATATCTTTATAAAAAGACTTCTTTCTCAATTTTTCCACAAACTCGCCCACATCAGCAACATGAAAATTAACCTCGCGTCCCACAACATCCTCCACTTTTCTTATCTTTTTCATCAATTCGTTTTCATCAACATTGCCTACTACAAAAACATCAATATCAGAATCCGCTTTAAAATCACCTTTCACGTACGACCCAAAAAGGAAAGCAAACTTCAGCCCCTTCAAAGACCCAAGCCCAACTTTGAGCTGATACTCAATCCCTACCGTCTTATCTATAATTTTTTTCAACTCAAAAAACAACGGATGCGCCCTATTCACAGAATAAAATTTCAAATTTCCCCTTTCTGTCGTCTCCAAAAGCCCTTCCCCCTCCAGCTTCTTCAACATTTTGTGAGTATTCCCAGCAGAAGCTCCAATCTTCCTAGCCAATTCCCTTCCATAAAAAGCGGCTTCAGGATTACTGAAAAAAATTTGCAAAAGATCGGACTGGATCCTGGATTTAAAAAGCGAATTTATCATCGTAGTACAATTGTACTCAAAATAGAGGACAATTCAAGTAAACTCAATCAATAATGCAAGACTACTATCCAAACGGCAGTATTTTCCAATGACTAAATGTCCCCTGAAATTTATATGTGAGTGAGTGTCTTTAGAGTCTTAATTTCTGAAACATTCTTTCTTTTTTTTCATTCATCTTCATCGCAAACTCGGTATCGCTCATAGCATAGGCTATTTTGTCCAAATCTTCAAAGAAAATATGTCTCTTCAAATACAGCTCGGCATGTGGCAATGATCTTAATTTGGCATATGGAGTCATATATACGTCGTATACTTTTTTCTCTTTTCCTTTCCTGTCGACCTTTGTTGTCGCGAATCCGCACGTCCGATGATAATTCAAATAAACATTCAGCCATTTTCTATTAAATCCATTCAGAAGATTCGCGTTTTCGCCTGTCGCAGGTATGTGGAAATATCCATATGTCTTTCGTATAATCCATCCGTTTTTTGTTTCAATCAATCCGTTGTCATTGTGCTTTCTCGGTCTCGATTTCGTCTGCTTGATGTGCAGTCTGTTTAATATGTCCGCCACCACTTTGTTGATGTATTCCGATCCGTTGTCGGAATGGAAGTTGATAATAATAAATGGGCAAATCATATAAAGCTCCATCAACACATCCTCCATGTATTTCTCATTAATGTACGGCACACTGAAAACGTATTCCGACTGAGTGACTTCATCAACAATGTTGATGTGATACATACCTTTCTCATTGCCTTTATCACCTTGATGAACAGTGTCGACTCTCAAAAAACCCGGTCGTCCCTCGGGTCTCGGTTTCATTCGTTTTCCGACAGATATAAATGTTGCTTTTGTCTCGTCAAATATTTTTCCTTTTCTCAAATAACTCACTCTTTTTCTGATATTGTATATGTGCGATGACGATATGTTTGCCAGCTTTCTAAATGCTTCCTTTTTGAACACATTGTATTCTCTTTTTAATATGGCTCTTGTTGCCGGTCCCGAGAGTTTATGGGCTTCATCAACCTCGTGCAGAAGCCCGACATCAATCTCATTATATACAGCCGCAAAACACCCTTTCTGCCACTTTTCCCATTGGAGAGTGCCATCTTTGTGTTTTTTCAAAAGCCTCTTTATTTGTTTGTCGCAGTATCCGGTTACTTTTTGAATAAAGACTTTCACCGTTCCTTTGTCTTTCTTCCCAAGCTTGCGATACTTTATCCTTAACAAAAGTGTCTGAAGCCAAGCATATACTTCCTTCTTGGAACCCGGTTCGATGATTAAGTCGGAACTTGCTTTGAGAAAATTTTTAATTTGTTCTAAACTGATGATGTGTGAGATGTTCATATTTATTGTCATAAATTATCTATGACACTCACACACCCTTTTGGGAAATTTCAGGGGTCATTTTCCGTTGGAATCTTTTCCCGTTTCAGGGGACATTTAGATTTGGATAAGTCTCTCTCTTCCATTTTCCTTCAAAATTTGATATAATAACATAAAGTACGGTCACATATTAGATGAATAACAGATTAAAATGGACAAAGACAAACTATCAGAGTGGATTACGAGAACTATTGAGCAAGGAGATGACCGCCCAATAGAAACGCCAAATCTTCAAAAGGGCAAAAATTCGGAATCCGCCGGAGCTCACAAAGAGCCCCAAAACCCAGAGCGTTCAAATTCGCAGCGCCCAGAGCGCCCAACGCATCAGGGTCATTCTCAAAAACCTTTTAAAAAATTCCAAAAAGGAAGCTTTATACCGCAGCGCCCAGGCGCCCAGCGCCCACAAGGTACGCAGCGTACAAATCCCAGATACCAGAACCGCCCAACTCACCAAGGGCATCCAAGCCAGCAAGGACCCAAGAGCCACCAGAGCCACCCCGCGCACCAAGCGCATCTCGGCCACCAAGCCCACCACGACCCGCAAGGCCCACGTGACCAAAAACCGCAGCAAAAGCTAGCAGTAGCCAAGAAGACCCACGGCTTCAGGGATACCCACTATTCCAGAGGTACCATAGACAAGCCTCAAAAGACCCCTCCTCTTCTCCCGGACTTCCGCGGTCTTCGCATTATTCCGATTGGCGGCTTGAATGAAATTGGGAAAAATCTCACAATTTTCGAATACAATCACACTGGCAATCCGAAGGACAAACAAATTCTCATAATCGATATGGGACTGCAATTCCCCGAAGAAGATATGCTCGGTGTCGACTACGTCATCCCGGACACGAGCTACCTCGAAGCGAACAAGAAAAAAATCATAGGCGTTGTAATCACGCACGGCCATCTCGACCACATCGGCGGGATCCCGTACATACTTCCAAAAATCGACTTCCCGCGCGTCTACGCGACACGCCTCACAAAAGGCCTGATCGACAACAGACTCAAAGAATTCAAACTCACCCGCCAAGCAAAAGTCAGCGCAATCGACCCGAAGCAGTCGCTTAAACTCGGCTCATTTAAAATCGATTTCTTCCGCGTGGCGCATTCAATTCCCGACTCAGTCGGCGTGATCATCGATACGCCGGAAGGCAAAATCGTCCACACCGGCGATTTCAAATTCGATGACTCACCCGCAGGAATTCAGCCGAAAGCGGATCTCGACAAGATCGGAGCGCTAGGTTCGCAAAACGTTCTCGCGCTTCTTTCAGACTCGACCAACGCGCTCAAACCCGGCCACACAATGTCGGAATTTGAGATCGGCCAAAATCTGGAAGGCATTATTCAGCAGGCCAAAGGCCGCATCATTATAGCCTCATTCTCATCGCTCATCGGACGCATTCAGCAAATTTTCGACTACGCCGAAAAGGCCGGTCGCAAGATCTTTGTTTCCGGCCGCAGCATGGAAGAAAATATAAAAATTGCGCTTAGCCTTGGTTTTTTGAAGATAAAGCTAGGCCAGATGCATAGCGTAAAAAACCTAAACAAAGCAAAGGACACCGAAGCCCTCATCCTCACAACCGGCTCACAGGGCGAGGCGGTCTCCGCCCTAACGAAAATTTCGCTCAGCGATCATCCGCACGTCCGCATCAAAAAGGGCGACACGGTAGTCGTTTCGTCAACGCCGATTATCGGCAACGAGCGTTCAATATACACAGTAATAAACAATCTCTGTGTCCTCGGCGCGAGGGTTATCCACAGCCAAATAATGGACATTCACACGTCCGGCCACGGATATCAAAGCGAACTTATACAAATGATTATGAGCGTGAAACCAAAATATTTTATTCCGATTCACGGCGAATATTTCATGCGCCAAACTCACAAGGAACTTGCAATTCAAAACGGCATCCCCGAACAAAATTGTGTTATCGCTCAGAACGGCGATGTCATCGAAATCGCGCACAAAGAAGTCCGTCTTGCTCCACAAAAAGTTCCGGCAAACTACATTTTGATCGACGGTCTCGGCGAAGGAACGATCGGTTCTCAAGTCATGGTCGACCGCCAAAAAATGTCTCAAAACGGAATCGTGGCGATCATTCTCGAGATCAACAAGAAAACCAAAGCCCTCAAAGCTCCGCCGAATATTCTTTCCCGCGGTTTCACCTACATGCACGAGTACGAACAAATCACAGTAGAGCTCTCTGACCTGATCGGCAAGGCTTATAAGGAGTTCCAAAAATTCCGCCCCGACGCTGACCGCAAAGAGGTCAAGCGCTACATCGCCAGCGTCGCCGAAAAATATACTCATCAAAAACTCGAGCGCCGCCCGCTAATTTTCCCGTTGGTGTTTGAGAGCTAGGGGCTTTTGGTGGACGGCAGTGGGTTCGAACCACCGACCTCACGAATGTGAATCGTGTGCTCTAACCAACTGAGCTAGCCGTCCGCGCGAGCAGAGGACGCTAGCAATCACGGAGTGTTGCTAGCCGTCCGAATTGGTGGGCTACTACGGTTGAGTTTTGAACGGTTTGATATTAATTTTTCATCACTAAGCAAATGGATGATAAACTTATCTCCATCTTTTTCATAGATTATTTGTAGTTTTTGACCAAACGACTAAACGACTTCCATAACTTCTAAAAGTACTCGTCCTCTCTGCAAAAACCTATTCCATTCTTCGGGATTTCTCTGTTTTTCTTCCACGAGACGAAAGTTTATTAGGGAATTTAGATTATCCACCCGTCTAACATGTCCCACGGTATTACTTCTATTCGAGGAACGTGAAAGTTTTATCGTTTTGGTCGTATTTCTACTATTTTCTACTATTTTCTTTGCCAAATCACTACCTTTCCCTACCATCTCTCTTGGTAGGACTGAATCTGTTTCCGGTAATGTTTTCTTCGATTGGCTCATTGGCTGTGATGGTTTTATTTCGAGGTTTTTCGAGTAATTTTCCAAGTCTTTATTTCGGGGTTTTTCTGGGAAATTTCATGGACTCTTTTGCGTTGACCATTTTTATCGGGGCATTTCGTTGTTTCCTCGTCGCAGTAGGGGTTTTATTCGCCTTTTGCCGTTTTGTTGAAATTTGCCCGATAGAATTGCCCTTCCTTAGGCTTTTAATGCTATTCATAGACACGGTTTTCCTAAACAATGGGTGTTTCTTCATTCTTGTAAGAAACCAAGTCGACGTGTCGTCGCCATTTGATAGCTCTAAATCTCTTTTAATTTGTTCAAACAGTAACGGACCGTAGAGATCTGGATAATTGTTTTTTATGTACGAACACACCTGCCCTAGTTTGTCCAAATAAGCAATTGGACTAAATACCGATTCGGCTGTGCGTTTCTTTTGCTTGAGTATTCCTACAACCCAGTTGAGAGGGGCTGTCCGGACAGATATTCCTACCAAGGACGGAGCAAGCGGATTTCGCGAGGAAAGCCACTGTTTACCACCGTTTTTTGTTTGCGAACAAACCCAAGGTTTCCCAAGGGTTTCTGCGGACTTCCCTTCCGACGATCGACTTGATTTAGATGTAAACATAAAAAAACCGTTAGATATTTATGTCCAACGGCGGAACTAAAAACAGCGTCAGACATAAGGGGGATATACCCCAACGTGTCTTAACGCCGACTAGCGAATTTTTTTTGTCTTAACGCCGACCAGCGAGCACAAACCAAAGTATACTACAATTAAACGTGGATGCAATATTTTATTTCAACCTCTCGTATCTGAAACGTTTGCACGTTCATTTTATTAAGTATTTTAATTATTTTTACTATTTTGGATATATCTATATCTTCTTATCGCTATGTCTAATCCGATGACAATCAGTAATATCCCTAATATTTTGTATTTAGTACTATGATCTACGGAGTCGAGATCATAATCGAAACCATGCTCTTCTGACGAAAATATGCTGCAACTTAAAATTCCTATACCGATTATAATAATTGCGTCTGGTAGATATTTGGTGATAGTTTTTCTCATTTTGGAATGTTGAGAGGTAATTTGTTTGGATTTGTTTTTCAGCATGGAATGAGTTTTGATCCTAGCACGTATGTGTCTAATTCCATTGATGCCTGCGATTAAAACCAAAACTTTAAAATACTTGTTTGGCTTGCTACTTCAAGGCTTCGTGAGCCAGATCGCTTTCCAGTTGTCCCCAGAAATTCTCCTCTGGACAATCCGGCTGCTTGACATACTTTCTCAAGTTCTCAATCGTCCCCTTGTAGGACTCCGGAGCATTAAGCTGCCATCTAGCCAGATATGGAAACATGTTTTTAGGCACTTTCTTCATCTCCTTAAGAGCCTTTTGCTTAGCAATAAACTCTTCCCTTTCTTGCTCATCCCTAAGAATATTCTTTTTTAAATTCTCGACCATTTTCTTGGTCATTTCCGTAGCCCGTAATTCGTTTTGCTTCTTCCTCTGCGACCACTGCTCTTGTTTCTTTTGCATCGGCTCTGATTGAGTTGTTTGTGATTTCATTGAGTTTTTTATTTAAGAATTTTTACAATCTTTAAAATGCAAATAACAGTTACTATTATCAAAACCTCTTTAACTAAAAATTCAAACATAGTCACATTCGACATCAATTCGAAAAACTTAGGACTACCTTCAACTTTTACAACTGCTTCAGAAAAGGAAAAATCTTTTAACCTATCAGGGAAAACGATATTTAAGAAAGATAACTGAAAATAATTAATCCACAACAGAACCAATCCGACTAATATTACAAAAAGGTCTAGAATTAACAAATCTCTCCCAGACACAAATGTTTTTATTCCCTTAAGCATTGTAAAAATATAAATATATAAATGAAAAACAAAAAAGATGTATTACGGAGCTTAAAATATAAAACTTCTTAGTACCACCTAAAGATTTAGAAAGAACCTCTTTTTTATCATCGGAAAGTAAAGACAATAACTGTTTAGCAGCTTTATGTTGTTGATTGAAAGAACTTAAAAGCAAAATAATAGTAATAACTAAATACCAAATAAAAAATCGATCTAGCTCAAAAAAATAGAGTAAATAACCACCGGCTAAAGAATAAACGATAAGAAGAGGCAAAGCCTTGAAAAACAATTTATGATAAGTAGTCAGCTTATAAATCTGCATTAAAAAACCCACCGAAGCACCCTGAAACAATATGTAATAAATTATATTCATTATTCTTCCCAAAAATGGACGGACTCCCTGGTTCACCCAACAACTTGCTCTAGCGAGTAGCCTATTGGCAGAGAATCCGCCCGTCTCTAGGCCAATAAGCCTTAAACGGACGGAAAACTCGCTAGAAAAAGATGAATTTGTTAGGTGAACGGCTAAATACTAATTTAAATATTGTTTTTAGTCCAGTTACACATTGATATTTGCTGAGACTAACGTATCATCGAGGTAGTTAGTAACAATGCGAAATGAATACAAAAAAGGTGAAGCAAAACAAGCCCTTGAATCAGGGCAAATCACGGAAAGAGAGTTTGAGGCAATTAGCCGACAGGACGGGAAAATTTCTGGTGAAAAATCTGAACAAAAACGTACCGAAGGGATAGCCGAGGAATTTCCCAAAACTTCCGCACGAGAAGGCATTTTTGATGAGACTCTGCAGGAATCGCCAAATCAAATCTTCTTGGATTTCATGCAATTCACGTGTTAAACATGGGCAAAATTTGAATTTATTGTTAAATGCTTGTTGTGGAATCTTGTTCTCTTGATTCGGGAATTTTATTAAAACTTTTCCTAAATTGAATTCTGTGTATAATGCTGATTTGCCGGAGGAAAACAGTGCTAAATATTAAATTAATTAGAATGGATTTACTAAATAAAAATATTCGGAACTTTTCTTTTGAAGATATTGAAAGCTTTTGCAAGGAAGGCCACAGGGAGGGTGTCCAACTGGATTATAAAGAGATTTTCCCCTCTGGTTTCGCGAAACAATTTGCGTCTTTTTCGAATAAAAGAGGTGGTGTTGTCATCATTGGTGTTAAAGAAAACAAAGTATCGGGAATTCCAGAAAGCTGGATTGGAATAGATAATACTTCTAAAACTGTTGAGCAAGTCCATCAATCTGCTTCGAATGTAGATCCTTTGCCTTCTTATGACGTTGCTGTCACAAATGAGAGATCTGGCAAAGCTTTTGTGTTAGTTAGAATATTTGAGGGCGATAAGACCCCGTACTATATCCAAAATGATGGTCATTTATGGGTCAGAACCGGGAGCATTTCCAACCCCATTGATATAGCTTCTCCTGAAGAGGCAAAGATTTTATACGCTAAAAGAGATCAAGCGAAATTGGCTAGAGATAATTATTTGGAATCTATTAAGGATGTTTATTTGGCTTACTTGAAGAGAGCTGACAGAGAAAGATTATTAGAAATAGAAAAATCAAAGAATGACGGGTCTTATGCTCAAGGGAAGTTTTTTGAGAAAAAGTTGGGATCAAGCGCTTCGATTTTGTCTATTACGGTTATGCCCTTTTTCCCCGGTAAGTGTTTTGTTCACCCAAGAGAGTTGATAGACAGAATAAACGACATTAGTTTCAGTTCTAACTATTTTACTTTCCCAAACCCCTACCTTAATGGATTAAAAAATATTCCTGACGGCTATGTCACTTTTATGAGTAATAATAGTAGTGGCTATGTCCGTTCAGAGCAACTAAGGGCAAATTGTATTCTTTGTTCTAAAGAAGATATCGTTGAAGGAAAAAAAACAAGCCTGAGTAGAATATTTGCTGAAATTTTTGGTGTACTACGTGCGACTGAGAAGCTTAGTTCGATACTTGGATACAACGGGAACTTTAACATGTATATTTCCCTCGATAATGCGGAAAATATCATTTCTGATCCATTATCCGTTTCCAATAGTGGTTTCTCGGAATTTGGTTTTGCTCCTAGGGAAATGCTTAAGGATAAATATGATTGGGATTTTGAGTTTGACATCCTCTCATTGAGAGATTCCTCGAGATTACTGGATCTTTCCCACTCGATTGTTGATGAGATTTCTTGGAGTTTTGGATTTAAGAATGTTTCCAAGGAGCTGATTAAAGAATTTATCGAAAAGGCAATTGGATATGATTTGAAATTATCCTGATCGCCTTTTACAATTTTTAGTAGAGTTTCCGTACGACCCATATAGAAAGATTAAGCTCTTAAATTCTTGGTAGTTTACATGCTTAAGCATGGCTAAAATCAAAACTTGTTGCGAAATCTTCTTGTGAAATTTCCTTGTTGTGTACATCGCTGGTTGTAGCAATAGAATAAACCTCGAATC
>JBAZPI010000020.1:0-17772 GCA_041648305.1 Candidatus Altimarinota bacterium
AGTAATCGCCCATTTTGAACACGCAAAGACTTTAAACACATACACAAACGTGCTGCAAAACCCATATGAAGGAATCACAGCCTTCATAAAAGTCGCAGAAACAGACCCAGGCGTTTGCGAAGCAACCATCAGCCCTGAACCAACAACAAAAATTAATCCTTCAATTAAGAAAAAAGTCCGAAAAGGAGAAATGACTTCAAATCCGGGCAACGACAAGTTCGACGACGAATGGGACAACTTAATCAACGTCTCGGCAAAAGATGTTGACGAGGACGGCGAAGTTTCCATGCCGAAGGACAGTAAATTCGTAACATACAAAGTTGAATTCAAACCGGGTGAAGGGAAAGGCGTTTCATCTGCAGTAATCAAGGAAACCCTCTTCAATGACGGCGTCCTCGAAGGCTCAAAAGATGGAGAACTCGTCTTCCAAGGAAATCTCTGGATAGAAGTAGCCTTCAAAAACTCAACAGATAAAAAATACTTCTACGAAGACGTAAAAGACGAAGAAGACAAAGACGACGTCCTGGAAATCTGCGACAACGACACTGTAGAAGTCTGCGTCACCGACCCCGATGGCAACGCCAACGACTACGAGGACATCGCCGACTCGTTCCAGGACGAAGATGAAGGACTGGTCTTCAACAACATAGAAGATGTAAAGAAAATAACAATTTTCTACGAACTTAAAAACGAAACAGCCCTTGATCAAGAAATCTGCAGCGAGCTTGACGCCGAGAAGGACGGATGCGGTGAAGAATTCCCAAATGAAGCCGAATTCGAAGCGTACAAAGAAAATGACCTCAAAGGAGATAAAGTCGGTGAAGGCGACGACGACGCCATAGTAATCGCGATCTGCCCATTTATTCTCACACGTGCGGGAGGCGACGTATTCTTCAGCACCGAACTCACATCAGGAATTGACGTAGCATATTGCTCAGAGCAAAAAAACATCGTCGGCCCGATCATCAAAGGCATTAAAAAAGAAGAACAAAAAACACCAAAAACAGGTATAGGAGATGTAGGCTCTCAGGCCTTCCTAACGACTCCCACACACGACATTTGTAAATATTCAAACGTCGAGGGAGCAACAGGAACAGACAGCGCATTCGATAACCCGCTCGAAAACTTCTCAAGCACAATCTGCGAAATGCAGGCGGAAGTAGCCAAAGAATGGCAGCAAGAATACATCGTAAAACAAATCAATAAGAACATTTCTGCCCTATCGCTTTGGCACGAAACATTGATCACAAATCAATTCCCGCCATCAACAGATACAAATATCTACAGCTACACGGACAAAAACATCATAATCCCGGGCATGGTCGTAGAAACTCCGGCGGCGCAAACATACATCGTAAGAAACGGGGACCTTAACATCACAGGAAACATCACATACAAAACCATAGACATGATAGGCCCGCTAAACCCAAAGGAGGTTCCTTCAGCCGCATTCATAGTCATCGACGGAAACATCATCATTGATCCGGCGGTAACAGTACTGGACGGAACATTTATAGCGATCGACACGGACAGTTCGGGCGCAGATGGTTCGGGCGACGGATTGATCAAATCATACGGATTCTCATACAATCAACTAACCATAAATGGAATCCTTATCGGAAACGTAGCCGACCTATTCTCAAAACGAAGATATTCAGGAAGCGTCTCTCTCGACGAGGGCTCGGTAACAATCAAATTCAGCCAGAACTTCCTATTCAATACACCACCTGGACTTTCGCAATTACTTGATCTGACGCAACTTAGAGGAGCGTTCTAGCTGGGAAGTCTCCTGGGAGCTCGGGGGTTTCCCCGGGGGTTCGGGGGTTTCCCCGGGAGCTCGGGGGTTTCCCCGGGGAAAATTTTACAGGTTGGAGTTTACAGGTTGGGCCGTTTCCCCGGGGAAAAAGCACCAGATTTCCCCGGGGAAAATTTTACAGGTTGGAGTTTACAGGTTGGGCCGTTTCCCCGGGGAAAAAGCACCAGATTTTCCCGGGGAAAATTTTACAGATTAGCGTTTACAGGTTAAACCGTTTCCTCGGGAAAATCCCGCCCAGAACCCCGCCAAATCCAGTCCCACAGAAAATCAGCCCTTTTGCCTTTTCGCCACCAGCCAGAACTGCTATAATCCGCTTCCAATGAAAAGCAATATCTACTTTTTCTACGGCGAAGACACCTATTCAATCTCCAAAAAAATTAAATTTTGGACAGATCAGTTTGAGCAAAAACACGGAGGCGACACAAATATCGAAACAATCGAGGGAAAAGAACTTGATCCAAAGAAATTTGGCACAAATCTTCAGGCAATGCCGTTCCTAGCCGAAAAACGCCTCGTAATAGTGAGAGATTTTCTCTCAAACGCAAAAACGGACGATCAAAAAATAGTCGCAGAAATCCTCGACAAAGAAATTCCGGACTTCTGCGTCTTAGTCTTCTCCGAGACCTCAATACCGGATAAACGAACAAGCCTTTTCAAACTCCTCAACAAAATCGCAAAAGTCGAGGAATTTCAGTCCCTCCCACCACCGCAACTCATTAACTGGGTCATGGACGAAACAGCCAAAAGAGAAGGGCAAATAGGACGCATCGAAGCGGATTTCCTTGCTCAAAGAGTCGGCCCGAATCTTTGGCAACTTTCAAACGAAATCGACAAACTGATAAGCGCGACAACAAAATCTTCCCCCATCACCAAACGCCTGATAGAAGATTTGGTAACTCCTTCTCTCTCAAGCTCAATTTTCCGCCTGACAGATTCAATTGCAACAAAAAACCGCAAAGGCTCACTCCAAGTTTTCAAAACTCTAGTCGACAGCGGCGAAGATTTAATGATGATTTTCTACATGCTCGTCCGCCATTTCCGAATTCTCATCCAAGCCCATTTCTTAGTAAACGAAGGCAACGATCCGACCTCAATCGCAAGAAAATTAAAACAGCACCCATACGTCGCAACCACCGCCTCAAACCAAAGCAAAAATTTCACACGCGAACAGCTCAAAAAAATCTACGAGCAACTTTTAGAAATCGATAAAAGCTTCAAAACAGGCCGTATCAAAATCACCGCCGATGACAATCGTGAACTACTCCTGGAAATAGAGAGATTCATCATTAATACCTGCAACTTCTAGAAATCTCTAGTAAAAAGCCAGATATCTGTCTCTTTCCCACTCCGAAACATGTTGCTTATACTCACCCCACTCCCTAAGTTTCGCATCCCTAAACGCCGCATAAGTATGCTCGCCAAGCGCATCTCTTATAACCTTGTCTTTCTCCAAGAATTCCAACGCATTTCTTAAACTCGTAGGCAGATGCCCTATCCCCATTTCCACAAGTTTTTGTGGTGGCAAATCAAATATATCTTCCTTTGTCGGAGGCGGCGGATCCAGTTTCTTTTCAATTCCATCCAATCCGGCAGCCAACATCACAGCAAAAGCAAGATATGGATTACACATCGGATCCGGAGACCTCAACTCTATTCTGGTTGCATCCGGCACTTTTGCCTTGGGAACTCTAATTAAAACAGATCTATTTGAAGGTCCCCAAGCAATATTTACAGGAGCCTCAAACCCAGGAATAATTCTCCTGTAGGAATTCACAGTTGGATTCGCAACAGCAGTGATAGCATTGATGTGCTCCAAAATTCCCGCAATAAACTGCTTTGCTAAAACAGAGAGTTTGTCTGGCGCTCCTTCATCATAAAATAAATTTTTGCCGTCCTCAGCGCCAGACAAGCTCATATTGGTATGCATCCCCGATCCATTCACCCCGGCAACCGGCTTCGCCATGAAAGTAGCGTGACATCCCTGCTCAGCGGCAACGGCCTTAACGACATCACGGAAAAGCACAACATTATCAGCCTGACTCAAAGCTCCAGCGCAAGCAAAATTAATTTCATGCTGGTTATGCGCAACCTCCGGATGAGCCGCCTCAACATCCAAACCAACCGCTTGAAGCTTCAACATCATCTCGGTTCTAACATCGGGAACTTTGCCGGATTGATGCAGATAATAATATCCATTACTTTCCGAAGCAGCCACAGGATCCCCTTTTTCATCACGCGGAAAAACGAAAAATTCAATTTCCGGAGACAAAACGAAGTTATAGCCCATTCCAGCAGCTCTCTCAATTTGTTTCCTCAAAATACGTCTCGGATCCCCTTCGAAACTAGTTCCATCAGCATCCAAAACATCAGCAACAACCCTTCCCAAAGTACGACCGTTCGAATTCTTCCACGGAAAAACAAGAGCAGTGGATAAATCAGGTCGCAACCACATATCGCTTTCATTTACTTCACGTCCAAACCCCTTTATCGAAGATCCGTCAATCCCGGCATTATCTTTGACCGCGGAAATTATCTGCCTCCCGGGCACCGGCAACGAAAGCGATCTCCCATCAACATCACTGCAATGGATCTCGACCAAATCTGCCCTAGCAAGTTCAAGAACTCTACGGGAGTATTCATTAGACAAACCCAACCCATCAACTTCCTTTTGCAAAACATCCGTACCGCCCCCCACACCACCCCCTGAAGTTTCTGCCATATTTTTTGATTAAAAATTCAAACCGAACACCCCCAATCAGGACTTATTCGAACAGTAACCCTATCAACTCCCGCATCCCTTTCAAACACCGCACTGGCCGTATCCAACACTTTTATCAAAACACCAATAACCTTAGACTTAATATCGCCAGATGTCCGGAAAGGACCAACTTCAACAGATTCTTCCCCACCAGTAACTTCAAGTTTAAAAGTATTGATAATCCTCAACGAACTCAAAAGTCTATCAGAAAGTTCATTTACAAAATCAAGATCATCTTTGGTAGCGGCCAAAACTTCCTTCAAACCAGCAACACACTCTCTCCTGACCCCATTAACAACAAAAGAAACACCCTCTCCTTTACGACAAGGCCCACATTCAAACACAGGCACTTCAACAACTCCAGTATTAACTTTGAAAGCAATTCCACCAGCAGACACCATAGGTTCATTTTCAGCTTGTTTCGCTTTCACCATAAAAAGCTAAGTTAAAAAATACAAACAGGTAGCTATTTAACTACATGGATAGCAAATCAGTCAAGATCAAACCACGTGAATTGCGAAATTTTGATCTGTTGTCTAGCAGACCATTGACCTGTCCAATTTCGCAATTCACATCACACCCTCTCCCCCACCTGTAAACAAAGTCCTTCTTTGAATTGCGGAGCGATAATCTGCAAACCAATCGGCAAACCGCCAGTCGAAACGCCGCAAGGACAAGCCAATGAAGGCAATCCAGCCGCATTCGCCGGGATAGTTAAAGCATCGGCGGTATACATCGCCAAAAGATCATTAACCTTTTCCCCTACTCCGAAAGCCGGAAACGGCGATACAGGCCCGATCAAAACATCAACTTTCTTAAAAGCCCGCGCAAAATCCTCAATAATTTTCGTCCTAACCTTCATCGCTTTCTTGTAATACGCATCGATATACCCGGCCGACAAAACATACGTTCCAATCATGATACGACGCTTAATTTCATCCCCAAAAGCCTCTCCACGTACCACAAAATATTGATCAACCAGATCTTTAATTTTCCCTGAAGCTTCTTTAGACGCTTTCTTCCCAAACCTTATCCCATCGTACCTCTCAAGATTCGCAGAAAGCTCAGCCGGCATAGAAATATAATAAACGGCCACAGCATACTTGGTCATCGGAAGCGAAACTTCAACCACTTTCGCACCTTCCCTCTCAAGCCGCCCAACAGCAGCCATCACAATTTCCCGCGTCTCCTTCTCCACACCTTCTCCAAAATACTCCTTTGGAAGACCAATCTTGAGCCCCTTCACACCCTTCCCCAACACCTTCGTATAATCCGGCACTTCGACATCCGGAGTCGTCATATCTCGTCGGTCATGGCCCGCAATTTCGCGAAGAATTAAAGCAATATCCTCCACACTACGGGCGAAAGGCCCAATTGTATCCCAACTCGACGCCATCGCGGTCACTCCACTCCTGCTAACCCGTCCATAAGTTACTTTCAGCCCATACGTCCCGCAGAAACTCGCGGGCTGACGAATTGACCCACCGGTATCCGTTCCCAAAGCATAAATACACATATTATCGGCAACCGCGGCGGCGCTGCCTCCACTCGAGCCACCGGCAACCTTGCTTAGATTACGCGGATTCTTCGTAACCCCAAAGCAGCTATGCTCCGTAGACGCGCCGCACGCAAATTCATCCATATTTGTCTTCCCCACCATCACCATGCCAGAAGCACGCAGCCTTTCCACAACAGTCGCATCATACGGCGGAACATAATCCCTTAATCCCGGCGAACAACAGGTTGTCCTGACCCCTTTCGTATTGAAAATATCTTTCAAACCGACGGGCACTCCTTTCAAAACCGAGTCGCTTTTCGCGAAACCTTCCTTATCAATCCCACGCGCGCACGCCAAAGCCTCCTTAGAATCAACCAAAACAAACGCATTCACGTCCTTGTTTCGCGCCTCGACCCGTTCCAAACACGCCTTCGTCACTTCTTCGCTCGAAAACTTCTTGGCTCGGAGGCCGTCCGCAACCTTCCTAACTGTAAGTTCATTCAAACTCGCCATATCATAAACAAAGTTATTGTTTTTTTATCGCCGCCTTCACCAAAATCTGATTGGATTCGACCGGCAGCTCGGAAGCACCGAGCAAATCTTCACGCAGCGCGACCGCAGGCCGGCACCTCACCCCAGCCCCAGCCACCGAGCCGTCAAAAGTCCAAGACAAAACCTCGTCCTTCTCCTTCACATTCTCCAAACCCGTTACCTGCGAAGTCTCGGCAACATTCGAAGTATCAACCTCCTCCAAAATCTCCATATATTCAAAAACAGCCGAAAGCTGTCCGCTGAATTTCCCGACCTCCTTGTCGGTTAGCCCAAGACGGGCAAGATTTGCAACATGCCTGACTGTCTCCTTGGAAATTTTCATCGAGGCGAATTCTACACCAGAAGCAGACGGAGTTCAATAAATCTAGGTACGTAAAAAATCATGACTTTCCAGCGGGAGAAGCCAAACTTTTCCCCGGGGAAACGGCCCAACCTGTAAACCCCAACCTGTAAACTTTTCCCCGGGGAAATCCCAGGGAAACCCAAATCCACGCCCCGCTACACTTCCAAAAATCCCTTCTTCCTGTATAATCCCACCGATGGACACAATCCAAAACATAAAGAAAGTTTCAATTCTGTTCTTCATTATCATAGGAACCCTCCACATCGGCTCCACATTGTTCATATCCAACGGGCTATATCTCAAACAAGCCCTTATCATAAACAAAACCCTCGACATACCCTTCATCATCACCGGCCTCATTTATGGGCTCTCCAGTCTCCGACTTTCCCTTGCGCAAGAACAAAAATCGCATACAATACTGGACACAGTCCTAGCCGGAGCGATAATAGCAATTTTCCTGGGACTGATAGCTGTAAATTTACTCGTTCCGGACCTTTACTAACCCACTCGGCGCTAACGCGCCAACCCAATGGACAACCAAGAACACCAAATCATAATGTTGTTCGGCACCTTTGACCACCTGCACGCAGGTCACGAAAACGTATTCACGCAAGCGCGAGCGTTAGCGAGACGTTTCGCAAAACCGTTAATCGTCGCAGTGGTTGCCAGAGACAAAACCGTCAAACAAATAAAAAGCAAAACCCCCGACAATCCGGAGAAAACCAGAATAAAAAACTTGGAAGAAACCCTCTGGGCCAACATAGTTTTATTGGGAGAAAAACGCGATAAATACAAAGCCATCCGCAAATACCGCCCGACAATAATCGCGCTCGGTTACGACCAGTTCGTTTTCACGCCTCAATTGGAAAAATTAATAATCGACTTAAATTTAGACACAAAAATTGTTAGACTGGTCCCATACCGACCGGAAATCTACAAATCATCTCTAATCAGAGAAAAAAATGATAAATTCACCTCAATTCCTACTGCTAAAAAGAGCTTTAACATTAAGTCTGTCCAACCTGTACAGAAATAAGTTCCTTTCGGCAGCCACAATCATAGTCGTCGGAATTATTCTCTTCATATTCAACATAATCCTCGCAGTCAATTTCATCGCCGAGACCTCGCTGCAAAGCTTAAGTGAGAAAGTCGATCTCACCCTTTATCTGAAGGAATCGACGTCCGAGCAGCAGACACAGAAAATAATGGACGAATTAAAAATTCTGGACGGCGTAATAAACGTAAGCTACACATCCAAAGAAGAAGCGCTCGAAAAAATCAAAGCAACCTACCCGAATATCTACCAATCATTCGAAAAATACGATCTCGGCAACCCCCTGCCGGCGAGCGTCTCAATCTCAACAAAAAGCCCGGAATATCATCAGGAAATCGAGAATTTTATAAACGGCAGCGACATCTCTCTATACGTAACAAACATTCAAAAATCCGCGGAAGGTTCCGTCCAAGAAAAATCGATCATCACATCGGTCGCAAAAAACTTAAAGAGAGTAACTGACTTCAGTCACCAAATCATATTTTGGATAGTAATTATATTCATCATCGGAGGCACCTTGATAATCTTCAATTCAATCCAACTCACAATCTTCACACGTAGAAAAGAAATCAACATCATGCGATTAGTGGGAAGTTCGATATTCTTCATACATCTTCCATTCATTATCGAAGTAATCATTTACGCCATCCTGGCAACCCTCGTGAATATAGCCCTTCTCTCTGTTATTTCTCACCAAATAAGCATAGACGGCGTAAACCTTTACGCATTCAGCGAAAACCTAAACACAACTTCATTAATCCTCTTCGAACTCGCCACGACAATTGTCCTCGGCATCTGCGCAAGCATTTTATCGGTACATAGTTACCTCAGCAGACCTTTATCAACAGAAGAATGACACACACGCACGACCGCAAAAATCTGAAAGCGGAAGGGATCATTCTGGGATCAAAAGTGCTTGGAGAGGCAGACAAGCTCGTTTTCATATACACCCGTGAACATGGGAAAATCAGAGCCATCGCCAAAGGCGCAGCCAAGCCAACATCCAGATTCTCAGGAGCAACAGAGACACTGAATCTATGCACATTTGAACTGTATGAGAGCTCAAAAAACACACTGATCACCGACATAAAAGTAAAAAGAACCTTTGCGCCAATCCGAGAAAATCTGCAAAAAATCACAAGCGCGCTTATCGTCACAAAATTAACAAACGAACTTTTCTTTGAAGGAGATTCTCTCCCAAAAATTTTCGAACTTATAGAGGAAACCCTGGGAGAAATCGTGAAAACCAAAACGAAATCTCTCCTAATCACAGCCACATTTTCAATAAAACTTCTCGATACCTTGGGCCTGCTTCCAAACTTCAAAGATTCAAACGCCTTTCATCTATCATTAACAGAAAAATACAAAAAACTTCTCAACTATCTCAAGAATAATTCGTTCGAAAAAATTAAAAAAATCAAACTGACAAGCAAGGAAACCGGAGAGCTGAAAGAAATCCTTAAAGAACTGATAGAAAACGAGACCGAAAAGTCCCTTAAGATACCTTTGTAACAGCCACGACGCCATTCACCCCTTCCAAAGAATTCAACACCTTCTCCAACTGTTCCAAATCCGCTACATCAACAACAAGCGAGATTTTCCTATTTTTCCCTCCGACTTCACCAGCAGAATCATGAGAAACGATATTCACCCCGTTAGACGCAATCGTAGACCCGATATCGCCAAGAAGTCCAACTCTCTCATCAGCATCAATTCTAAGACCAACCCTGTACATTCCCTTCTTTCTATCGGCAGAGTCGGCAGGGACAGTTTTGAAACTGGCAGCGACTTTCCTATCCGGATTCAGCCTCTGCAAAAGTAAACAATCCTTCCTATGAACTGTAGCAGCATTTTTCATCGCAGATATGTACCCGACTATCTCGTCTCCATAAGACGGCATACAACACTTCGCCAGCTTGACCTTTAACCCGTCAACACCACCCAGCAATATTTCGTCCTCAATCGCGTAGCGCGCGGAGCGCGCGGAGCCGGAGCGCGCGGAGCGCACAACCTCGACCTTCCTATCTCTTTTCTTCAAAAGCCCCTCGAGGTCGTAAATCTTCCTCACGACACTACCGGCAGTCTGCGACCCCTTTCCAATCTCTTCCAAGATTTTTCCTCTCTCCTGTAAAGTCAACCGCTTCCCGCCAAAATTTTTCAAAACCGACAACGAAGGCGTCAAAAGAGGCTTCCCAAAACGACTCAATTGGGAATTCAATTGATCTTTGCCCATTTTCGCATGCTTCTCCTTATCTTGCGAAGCAAACCAGTTTTTAATCTTCATCTTAGCCTGACTGGTCTTCACGATCCCCAACCACTCAAGTTTTGGCGCGGGATCTTTTCTCATAACTATCTCCACCGTATCTCCATTACTAAGCTCCGTACTAAGAGGAACGGGTTTTCCGTTAACCTTCGCAAGAATACAACGATGCCCGATTTCCGTATGCACAAAATAACCAAAGTCCAGAGGAGTCGACCCACTCGGAAGTTCCTTGACCTCCCCTTTGGGGGTCAGGACATAAATACGATCACCAAAAAGATCCAATTTCATGCTTTCCAAAACTCTGTCATCAGAACCCATATCAGCGTGCAAAATAGCCAAATTTCTCAACCACTCGGCATGCGATTTTAACATTGCAAGCCCTTTACCCCTCGTATCTTTATAAAGCCAATGAGAAGCAATTCCATACTCCGCCTCGTCATGCATATTCTCGGAACGTATTTGCACCTCGACCGGGAAATTAATACTCCCGTCGGATAGTCCAACAACCGTAGTATGCAGGCTCCTATAACCATTTGGCTTTGGCACGGCAACAAAATCCTTGAAACGACTGGCAATAGGTCTCCACCCGCTATGCAACAACCCCAAAGCTTCGTACAACTTAGAGACATCTTCTTCCATGCTTAATAAATATTCAGTGGGAATAACAACCCTGAAAGCAAATACATCGTAAACCCCATCAACCGAACTTAAGCCCTTTTTTAGCATCTTATTATAAATACTGTAAAAACCTTTTATTCGACCCGTAACCTTCACATTCACAAAACCATGCTCCGTGTAAAAATTCTCCAAAATCTCAGAAACTTTTAAGATATAGTCCGTTTTTTTCTTTCCAATCCTGTCCAACTGATCAGCAACTTTTTTGTATCCCTCGAGATTCAGGTATTGAAAAGTTTTATCCTCCAGAATCGTCTTAAATCTATAAACACCAAGCCTGGACGCGATAGGCACAAAAATCTCCAACACTTCCGTAGCAAAAGCTTCCGCGCAATCCTTTGGAATCTTGGACAGAAGATCCATTTGGGCAACCTTAACAGCCAGCAAAATAGCCAAAACACGAATATCCTTCGCCATAACAAGGAAAAGTTTGCGCAATAAATCAATTTTGTCAGCGGACTGATACCTGGTAACCCTGATACTCTTCAATATCTGCAAGCCCTCAAGAAGCCCCACAACTCCATCCCCATATTCTTCCTCAATCTCACTCAAATACAGTCTGCCGGAATCAACCAAATCATACAGAAAAGCAGCTATTATCGAATCTTCATCAGGTTTAAGAGGAATTAAAACTTCAACAACATCCCTGGGTCGAAAAATGAAATTATTTAACTTTTCGTTAGCCTTCCTACCCGCATAAATCTTCTCGGACGTCTCGTACGCACTTGAAAGCCTTTGCCTATCGACCTGAGGCAAATAAACCTTGATATCGTCGATTAAGCCCTCAAACCATTTATCCATAGACCCGATTATAACACTATCTTCCTATTGCTGCAAAATAATCGCATCAATATTGGAACCCGGGACCTCGAAGACTTTTACACCTTTTATTAAGGCCTCCGCATTGACAGATAGATCCTGAATTCTCGGTGCAAGTACAGCAACCGACGCATCTAGTGACTCACTTAGCGCCCTAAGAGCGTTATATTCAGCTTTTTGCTTAATTCTCTTCTGGCCGGCCTCAATAAATAATTGCAAATAATCGTGAGCCTTCTCTCCGTTAAACCCGCTCATCGCATCAAAGAAACTAACCTCATAAGCATCTTTCTCATCCTCAGTTGCGGTATATTCGGCATCTATCCTGGTCAATTCTTGAAGAATTGTATTTTTTGAAGAATCAGCTTCCAGGAGAAGAGAATTCAATAAAGCCAAATAGTCCTGAAGAGCAGCCCTCCTGTCAACATACTTGTTCAAATATTCATAAACATCAACCTGCCTGGCATTATCAATTTTTCTCAATAAATCGATGTAGTAAATCATCGCTTCTTTCGCAGCTCCTTGTCCCTGCCCAACAGCAATAGCTCCCTCAACTCCAACCATCGATCCGCCCCCACCTATAGGGTTCAAATTCAGGCCGGGAAGAACCTTTTGCTTCGAGAATTCAAGACCAAAAATATATGAATTCACGAGTCCGGAAAGCCCAAACGCTTGATCATAACCCACAGGAACAGAAAATTCTTCGGTAGCCACTGGAGCAGCCTTTTCGTCGTCCTTTTCAGTGGCCAGTTCGTCCGCCGTTTCGGCGTCCGGTTCGATAGTCGGCTCCTCTTCACCACCACCCGTGAACAACCCATAGCCGCCAAAAACAAAGAACAAAATAATAACTATTATCGCTCCAACTCCCCCAAAAAGCATATAAACATGCTTTCTACTTATTCCTGCATCTTCCAACATCTCCCAAAATCCGGCTTTCTCATCAGATTCAGTTACATCGGCAACCTCAACTTGAGAATCCTGACCGAGAACACCAATCCCCGCCTCTGGAACAGTCCCCCCCAGCTTTTCAGAAGGAAAAGACGTAAGCGGATCTTTTTGCTCATACTGCACAGCCGCTCCTTCTTCAAAATTAATCTCCTTATGAGGAGGATCTTTGGACTCACCAAAATCATCGTCAGTAGAAGTTTTTGCTTCTTCATCAGTTTCCTTATCTTCAATCATTTTGTCATCCTCTTTATCCTTACTTTCAGGAGCCATAAAAGGCACACCGGAGGGAGCAGTCATCATTTCATCCAACGGCTTGCTATCCAAAGCCCTCTCCTCTAATGGCGTAGGCGCCCCTGGGAAAGAAGGCGCAACAAAAGGCTTTCCTTCTTCAATAACCCCGGGGATAGAAGGCTCCATTCCCTTTGGAAGATCTTTTTCAGGTTTAAGTTCATCTTTAAATCTATGTTCAGCCTCCTCGTGCGGCACATTTGCGTGCACAATATCAGCAGTATCAAAAGGAGGAAAATTGACGGATTCAGCCTGGACAAAATCCTTGGACAGAGCCGGTTCCTTGACAGGTCCCTTGGGCAAAGCCGATTCCTTGGCGGGATCTGGTTTTTCGGCTTGGGCAGGCTCCTTGGCCTGATCGAACTTTTTCACCTGGTCTTTCACCTGGTCAAATTTTTTGCCAAAAACCGACTCCTTCACCTGGGCAGGTTTCTTGGAAAACTTCTTCTGAGATTTTTCATTATTATTGAAATTATTCCCCCTTGGCTTAAAACTATTCTTAAATTGATTTCTTTCCGAAGAATTCGGATTCGGCTTTGGACTTGGCGAATTTCTGGATTCAGCCGGTTTCCTCACCTTCTCATCATCCTCAAAAGGACTTACTCCTCCTGTTTTTGCACCACCTTTATACATTTAGATTCGGTTACTTCAGACTATTATACCACGAAAAAGGCTAAAAAGATAGCACACCAGAGAGCGAATTGGCAACCTATTGTTGCACTATTGAAACCCAGGGAAACAGTCCAATCTGACTTTCCCCGGGGAAACCCCCAAATCTGTAAATTCTAACCTGCAAAACTTTCCCCGGGCAAATTCGGTACCTTTTCCCCGGGGAAACCTTCCAATCTGTAAATCCTAACCTGTAAACATTTCCTCGGGAAAACCTAAACAACCTCCAAAACACAGGCTAGTACAACTTAATACATAAGGCTATAGAATTGGCCGATCAAAATTCTTCCCAAAATATTCTGAAGAATCGCCGCGCCAACGATGCCCAAAACTATAGTAATAATCGCATTTTGCTGGTTGAGTTTGTAGTAATCAATAAGCACATGATAAGTCACAACAAGCATCCAGATTCCAGCAAATAAATTGATCAAATTAAAAATACTATAAACATCGGCCACTCCAACAAAACCCAAAATGAAAGGAATTACTGAAGCCCACATAGCAACCCCGGCATAAGCAACAACCCTAAAAAACGCCATATGGCTCCCCTTCGCGTGAAAAAGCTGCTGCGCGACAATACTCATAAGGAAAATCACAGCAATAATCGAAATCAAAGGAATCAACAGCAACTTAACCTGCATAGACAGAAAAAGAGTAGTCTGCAAAGCAACCAAAATAATGTTCACAACGAAAGGTACTCCCAAAATCACAAAAGCCCACGTGGTCGCATTATTATCGCCGGCAACCTGTGACATCTTCGCTTTGTTCAGTTTCAAAACTTCAAGACCATCCTTGATAAAATCAAATTTCATAGTTCAGAGGGTTAAAATTTAAAACGGTCCAAACAACCTAGGAGGAATTCTACATATATTTATCGGTTCTGACAAGAAAAATTGACAAAGATAGCTTTAGCTCAACACTCTTTATCGATATACTGCTGCCAATTAACCAAAAATCTATGACAAACTCACTTCTTCCAATTATTGCTATGGGAGTAAGCCTATTGGCTCTTCTTTACGCCGTCGCACTGACAGTATGGGTAATGAAAAAGCCCAAAGGCGACGCCAAAATGCAAGAAATATCAAAATCCATTCAAGAAGGAGCAAAGGCGTACTTGAACAGGCAATTTATGACAGTCGGCATTTTTGCGGTGATCATTTTCTTGATCTTGGCCTTCGCAATCCCGGCTGGAGATTACAATAGAGGAGTTTTAACGGCTTCCGGATTCGCAATCGGAGCCTTCTTCTCGGCTTTGGCGGGATATATCGGCATGAACGTATCGGTCCGTGCGAACTCAAGAACCGCTAACGCGGCAAAAATCAGCCTGCAAAAAGCGCTTTCCGTAGCGTTCAAAGGAGGCGCCGTGACAGGAATGGCGGTAGTGGGTTTGTCTTTATTGGGAGTAAGCGGAATTTATTTCATATTCACTCGCGTGCTAGAAATTCCAGCAGCCTCGGCCGCCAATTTATTGATTGGATTTGGATTCGGAGCTTCTTTAATTTCTCTGTTTGCCCGTGTCGGCGGAGGCATTTTCACAAAAGCAGCTGACGTTGGCGCAGATATCGTAGGAAAAGTCGAAGCCGGTATTCCGGAAGACGATCCACGCAATCCGGCCGTTATCGCCGATAACGTCGGGGACAACGTCGGAGATTGCGCCGGTATGGGAGCAGATTTGTTCGAAACTTACGCAGTCACTCTGATCGCAGCAATGATTCTCGCGGCCTCAACCCTCACAAATTCGCTCGGAACAACTGGAATCGAGTATCCCCTGGTTCTAGGATCCATCGCTGTCGTAGCATCAATCCTCGGGACCTTCTTCGTCCGCCTCGGCAAAAAACAGAACATAATGGGAGCACTCTACAAAGGAATGTTGGTAACAGGAATTCTTTCGGCTATCGGTTTTTATTTCGCTACAGATTATTTGATTGGAGACATATATCTTTTCTATGCCGCTTTGGTTGGATTGGGCATTACTCTATTCATAACCATGATCACGGAATATTACACATCAACAAAATACAGTCCTGTTAGAAGAATCGCAAAAGCCTCCGAGACCGGCGCAGGCACAAACGTAATCACAGGTTTGGCAGTCGGACTTCAAAGCACAGTCCTCCCAACATTATTAATCTTAGTGGGAATTTTCTTGGCCTATTATTTTGGCATGAAGGCTCCGTCCGTCGGCAATGGAATCTACGGTATTGCAATAGCCGCCGTGGCAATGCTCTCAACCACAGGAATAGTCATCGCAACAGATTCATACGGACCAATTACGGATAACGCGGGCGGCATCGCTGAAATGGCCGGTCTCGACGAAAAAGTCCGCACGAACACAGACGCATTGGACGCAGTCGGAAACACGACAAAAGCCGTCACAAAAGGATACGCGATCGGATCAGCCGCACTCGCTGCGCTCGTGCTATTTCAGGCATATAGCGAAGAGATAGCAAAAAACTCCGTAGGAGGACCATTAATCTTCGACATTTCAGATTATCGAGTACTAATCGGACTGTTCATCGGAGCGCTCCTTCCGTTTTTATTTGCAGCTTCCACAATGCAGTCGGTCGGGAAAGCGGCATATACAGTTGTCGAAGAAGTTCGCCACCAATTTAAAACTATAAAAGGAATAATGACCGGGAAAGAAAAACCGGAGTACGGAAAATGCGTAGATATCGTAACAAAGGCCGCCCTCAGAGAAATGATTTTCCCGGGAGTACTCGCCGTAGCGACACCGGTATTGGTAGGCTTCATCCTTGGACCTTTGGCCCTGGGAGGAGTGTTGGCCGGAGTGATAATATCCGGATTTTTATTGGCGCTGCAAATGTGCACAGGTGGTGGCGCTTGGGACAACGCAAAGAAATACATTGAGAAGGGCAATTACGGAGGCAAAGGAAGTCTCGCTCACAAAGCAGCCATTGTCGGAGACACGGTCGGAGATCCTTTCAAAGATACGTCTGGTCCCGCACTTAACGCATTGATTAAAGTTATCAATACAATCGCATTGATCATCGCCCCGATAATCGCAGGATATACGGTTTGGAGTTTGTAACACAAAAAAAGCCCCCAAGGAATGGGGGCTTTTTAAAATTCAATCAACGAATTAGTAGAAACTCCACGGAACTGTTTCAACAGTAAATCCATCAGCTCGTACGCGTTCGATCACAGATCCAGCCCACGATCCATTACTTTGAGGATGGCTGTAAGAGATCTCCATTATGAATCCATAATCAACAGCATCGAGCACACGAACCGCTACCATTTCATCTTCAAATTCACGATAACAATCCAAATATTTACTTCCATCCTCGGCCTTTCCAGCATATAAGCCTTTTGCGTTCCCACAAGTTATCACGTCCTCTCTTTGCCCAGCATCAACAAACAGCTTAAACCTATAAGCACATGTCCCATTGTTTGCGTCCAATTTAGCTTTTATTCCATCATAAAGCTCATTAAAAGATTTATACTTTAGACCCTGCGAACTGCCAGTTTCACTAGTATAATTATAAACAGTCTCGGTCTCAGACGGACAAAGAACAACCTTCTGAACAGTCCCAGGGGTTTTCCCAAACATCTTCCCCATCAAATCTCCTCCTTTGAAATAGAGGCCCACACCTCCAGCAAGTACTACGGCAACGGCGACAACCGCAGCGAGCACTTTTCCTTTGTTTGTCATTTTTGTTTTGGTTAATTTTTAATTTGACGAACACTAGAATTATAACATACCCCCCCCGAAGTCAAGCCCTCGCGCGAACATTGTTGTCGCAACATACTTCGCGCCGAGAGTCAAACACGCCTAATCGAGTCCACTAGTGTCCGGCAAACATTTTCAGCAAATAGTTAATTGAGTGTCGTCTCTGATACGAATTTTGTAGAGCTGATGAGGTTTGAGTCCGAGAATGTCAATAATAGATACCCTGTCCATCAACACTTCAGATAAGATTCGGGTGAGCTTCAAAATCGATGATGAAAATTTCGTTTTCCCCTTGATATACGAGATCAAAAGATAATAAATCATCGCTATCCATATCTGCACCAATACGGCATTTTTTGACGTTCCGAAGAACGTTTTAATCTTCAAATGCTGTTTGATCCATT
>JBAZPI010000021.1:0-16078 GCA_041648305.1 Candidatus Altimarinota bacterium
AACTGTCCGAACTGCAAGGGCCCAAATATTCGCTTCCTTGGAATAGGCACAGAACGTATAGAAGAAGATACAAGAAAATTGTTCAAGAATGCCAAAGTTCTGCGAGCAGACAGGGATACCACCTCTCGCAAAAACAGCTTTGAACAAATTTATAGTTCATTCAAAGCAGGCTCAGCAAACATCCTCGTCGGGACGCAAATGATAGCCAAAGGCCTACACATTCCAAACGTAAAATTAGTTGGAGTCATCCTCGCAGATATAGGACTTAATATTCCGGATTACCGAAGTTCCGAACGCAATTTTCAGCTCTTAACTCAAGTCGCCGGGCGAGCCGGACGATCCCAAGACAAAGACGAACTCGGCGAAGTAATTATCCAAACGTACTCCCCGGACCATTTTGCACTCCAGGCAGCTGAAAATTGCGACTACGATTCTTTCTACAACATCGAACGCCAACAAAGAAAACTTTTAAACTATCCCCCATTCACATCCCTCGCAAAACTCTCAGTCGAAAACATAAAACTTTCCGTAGCACGAAACGGTGCGGAAGAACTCGAATCAAAACTCAAGAAAACCCTTTCCGCAAACCCAGCCTTAAGCTCGCAGATCCAAGAAATCACCTCCTACCCAGCCTTCATCCCACGTCTTCACAACAAATACAGGTACAGAATCCTGATCAAGGGTGAAAATCCGACAGCTCTCCTCAACCTCTTGAACCCAAAGGATCTCGAAATCGCAAAAATCGACATCGACCCAATAAGCACGAATTGAAATTGTTGCCTGACATAAAATACGCTATTATTCAGGCGCGAAAAACGAAACTAAAATGCCCACCATGACTCAATCCACCCCAAACGAAAATCCACAAGCACAATCAGAACTGCTAGAAAAAGCAAAAAAGTTTTTAGCAATCTCGGGAAAAAAAGAACCAAATAAAAAACCTTTGGCAGATTTAACTGATGAGATTACAGGCTCGTTGGAAACGCCGGACTCACCAGGCGCAGCGTAAAAAATTGCATTTCCCCTAACTTTCACCTAAAATCAGGGCTGATCTTTTTTGAGTGCAGAAATTTAACTTCAAACTTATGAAACGCATTCTTTCGGGTGTTCAGCCCTCAGGACAGATTCACCTCGGCAATTACTTAGGCGCCATTCGCAAACATATCGAAATGCAAAAATCTTACGAATGCTATTTGTTCATAGCAGACCTTCATGCCCTGACAACAGTTCGCGATCCGGAAAAAATGCGCAAATACATCCTCGACTTGGCAAAGGCGTATATCGCCCTCGGCCTTGACCCAAAGAAAACAGTCTTCTTCCAGCAATCGGCCCTACCGGAACACACAGAGCTTTGCTGGATTTTGGACACAATCACCCACATGGGACTCCTCGAACGTGCCCACGCATGGAAAGACGCCCTGGCGAAAAAGACAAAAGAAGCAACCGTCGGTCTCTTTAACTACCCGGTCTTACAAGCAGCCGACATCCTCCTCTACAAACCATCTTTAGTCCCAGTCGGCCAAGACCAAAAACAACACATCGAAATGACCCGCGATATCGCGATTAAATTCAACCAAACATACGGAGAAACCTTCCCGCTCCCAGACCCACTCATAGGAGAAGATGTTGCAGTCGTTCCAGGTACAGACGGCCAAAAAATGAGCAAATCATACGGAAACACAATCGATATTTTCGCAGACGAAACTAGCTTAAAAAAACAAGTTATGGGAATCAAAACAGATTCAACTCCGCTTGAAAAACCAAAAGATCCAAAATCATGCATAGTTTTCACCCTATATAGCCTGCTCGCCACCCCGAAAGAAACCTCCTCGCTCGCCGCAAAGTACAAGAGGGGCGGCTTCGGCTACGGCGACGCAAAAAAGCTCCTGCTACAAAAAATCCTCGATCACTTCGGCCCGGCCCGAAAACGCTTCACCGAACTTGACAAGAACCCAAAAATCGTACAAAATATCCTCCTTCAAGGAAATGCAAAAGCAAAAAAAATCGCTGGCAAAACCCTTGAGGAAGTAAAGAGAAAAACAGGACTCATATTGCATTAGTAAAATTTTTCTACTAAAATGCGCTCATAATGTGTAAATACATCTTTGTTACTGGAGGAGTATGTAGTTCATTAGGTAAGGGAATAGCCTCAGCCTCCATAGGAGCACTCCTGAAATCGTCAGGATTCAAAGTGTTCACGCAGAAGCTCGATCCCTACCTCAATGTCGACCCCGGAACAATGAGCCCCTTTCAACATGGAGAAGTTTTCGTCACGGACGATGGCAGCGAAACAGATCTCGATTTGGGTCACTACGAACGCTTTATTGACACCCACCTATCCAAACTCTCATCCGTAACAACAGGCAAAATATACGGGGAAGTCCTCGAAAAAGAACGCCAAGGAAAATTCCTCGGGAAAACAATTCAAATCATCCCCCACATCACAAACGCAATCAAAGACGCAATCACGAAAGCGGCAACAGAATCAAAATGTGACATTATGATGTGCGAAATCGGAGGAACTGTTGGAGACATCGAAGGACTCCCTTTCCTTGAAGCAATCAGGCAACTTAGAAAAGACCTTGGCGAAGACAATACACTATTCGTTCACTTAACTCTCCTCCCATATCTGGCAGGATCGAAAGAATTGAAAACAAAGCCGACTCAAGCATCAGTAAGAGAACTTAGAGCGATCGGAATTCAACCGGATTTCATCTTCGCACGAGCGGATTATCCGATCAAAAAAGACCATCTCCAAAAAATCGCTCTTTTCTGCGATGTGCCGGAAACTCACGTGATCCCCGCCGAAACAGTAAAATCGATCTACGAAGTGCCATTGGGCTACCAAGAACACAATCTCGCGCAGCTTATCGCGGACAAATTACACTTAGGAAAAATTCACCCGGATCTGAAGGACTGGAAATCACTCGTCCGCAAGATCAAAGCGCGCAAACCAAAACTTAAAATTGCCCTCGCAGGCAAATACACAGGCTTGGACGACGCATACCTCTCGGTTATAGAATCTTTGAAAATCGCCTGCTATCACAAAACGCGCGACCTTAATTTGATCTGGATCGACACGGAAAAACTCGAAGAAAACGACAAAGAAACCTGGAAAAATCTAAAGTCAGCGGACGGAATAGTGATTCCGGGAGGATTCGGATCAAGAGGAGTCGAAGGGAAAATCATGGCAGCAAAATATGCACGCGAGAACGCTGTTCCATACTTAGGCTTATGCCTCGGTATGCAAATAATGACAATCGAATTTGCCCGCGCGAAATTAAACGATCCGGAGATTACATCTGAAGAATTCGACGAGAAACGTAAACTTTCACCAAACAAATACGTCATTCACTTCCTGCCGGACCAATACGAAGAAAGAGCAAAAGGAGGAACACTTCGCCTAGGGTTATACGATTGCAAACTAAAGCAAGGCACCAAAACACAGAAACTCTATCAGAAGCCTCTCATACACGAACGCCACAGACACAGATATGAATTCAATAACGACTACAAAGACGCGCTGGAAAAAGCCGGAATGGTATTCCCCGGAATCAATCCGCAAAGCGGCCTTGTTGAGATTGCAGAGATCAAAAATCATCCATTTATGATCGGATCGCAATTCCACCCGGAGTTCCTCTCTCGCCCAAATAATCCGCATCCGCTATTCAGAGGTTTCATTGAAGCTTCCATCAAGAATAAATAAATTGTATAATTGACCACGAGCTTAATTCCCTCGTCCCATGCCGATTTTCAAATACACGGTTGTAAACAGAGAATCGAAAAAATTATTAGGGTCAATCGAAACACCTGATGAAAAAACAGCCCGCGATGAGTTAAATAATTTGGGATTCTCAATTCTCGAGCTTGAAGAGATTTCCAAAGAGGAAATGGAAACAGAAAAACCGGAAACAAAAGAACTGGACGTAACAAAATTACGGCACAAAAAGTTCTCATTTGAAGCGATGAACGCTCAAGGACAGACAATCGTCGGAACAATATCAGCAGACGACGATTTTTCAGCGTTCAAACGCCTGACAAAAGAATACGAATTAACAGTCACGGCAATATGGGAAGATGAAGCGTCCGAAGAGCAAATCAGAAACGCAAAAGTAAGAGGGACATTTCACCTTCAACAGATACTCAATTCAGAAACAGAAGATAAAAAAATAAAAGAAGTAGCCGTCTCCCAAGAACAAAGAAAAAAAGAATTATTCGTAAAAACAAAAATTGAGTACATCCTAAGACAAGTCAACGACACCTTAGCCGAATACGGGAAAGACATTTCCGTCGAACAAAGAAAAGAAATAGATAAACGCATAGACAAACTTTTGAGAATCAAAAATTCAACAAACTTCGACTACATAATTCAAACAGCTGAAGATCTTCTTAAATTCATTCAAAAACAGGAGGTAGAACTCAAAAACAGAGGCTATCTCGAAAAGCGGGCAAAATTGATAATGAAGGTAAAAGACCTCATAAACCGCCTCCACGACACGGGAAAACCAAAGTCATTATCGGAAGACATAATCCAAAACATCCAAGACTGGCAGCAGAAAAACATCTCGAGAGCATCAAAAATCCCATGGCACGTAAGAGTCACGAATAAACTTTTCATTAAAATCAAGCACCTGTTCGAAGTACCGGCTGAAATTCAACTTCTGAAAAACCAGATAAAAACCTACAACAGCCAGATATTTGAATACATAAAATTGTACTTAAAGGAACCGACAAAAGAATACAAACAAAAAACAGCCCAAGCCATAAAAACAATATGGAACAGGAGAAAACAGGCCGTGGAAGAACTGAAACAAACAAAAGAGCGCATCAAAAAAGAAAAATCACTGAAAAACCACACAGAGGAACTCAAAAAAATAAAAGAAGAAAGCACAGCTAAAATTTTCGGCGAACTCACGGAATTTACAGGATGGCTGCTCGCTTTTTATCTTATTTATTACTTTTTCTCGCTATATATCACGTCAAAAGATTTTGGACTCGGTGACCCCGGAAATTTCCCGAAAAGCTTGGATTTTTATCACACCCAAATATTCAAATATGTCCTAATCGTAGTATTCCTCATTCACGTCGCGCTCACCGTAAAGACAAATTTTTTCAAAAGAACAAAAGGAGCAGGTTTGATACTTTTCCCATTAACCACATTTTTAATAATATTTGTAATCGTTAACTTTTAAACATGTACCCAATTATATTACAAACCAGATACTTCACCATTCATTCCATTTGGCTCTTCATCACAATAGGCCTATTGGTCGGAACATACGTATTCATCAAACTGGGCTTAAAAAACGGCCTAAAACTCCAATTCCTGACAGAAAACGCCCTTTGGGTACTGATTTCATCAATCATAGGCGCAAGAGTTTTTGCAATATTGTTTAATTGGAAAATGTTCTTTTATGAATACTCCATGGATACATTTACCCAAATTTTCAAAATATGGGACAAAGGACTTTCCATCTGGGGAGCTACAATCGTAGGCTCAGTCGTCCTTTATTATCTTTGCAAAAAGAATGAACAAGAATTCTTAAAATGGCTGGATTCACTAGTCCCGGCCTTCCTTATAGGACTCGCAATCACAGCAATCGGAGCATTTTTGGACGGGAAATGGTACGGACACGAGACATCGCTCCCATGGGGCGTAAATTTTGAAAGTCCGGCCATAAAATACACCGTTCCAATTCATCCAACCCAAATATACATCATGCTCTATTCAGGAGTGATAGCAGCAGCAGCAATAATCTTTAAGGATTATAAATTCTTCGAGGAAAACGGGAAATCGGCAATCCTCTCAATAGCGCTTTTTAGCCTCGTTCAATTCTTCCAGGAATTTCTAAGAGGCGACGACGTAACAATGATATTTTCAATTCGATTATCACAGATAATTACAGCGCTTGTATTCACCATTTCTTTGACTTTTTTCTTCATTTACTATAAAAAGGACACCGTTAAAAAAAGATCTAACAACAAACAAAAATGATGTCATATCTACTTAGTGGAGTCCCGGGCTCAGCATTCAACTATCACTACGAAATGCTGGGATTAGCGGTACTTCTTATACTCGCCGCATTCGCACTAAAAAGCATCTATAGAAATAAAGTTAATAACAAAGATTTCGTATTCAAACGGATGTTCAAAAAGACTTCAAACCGACTCATTTATTTTTCGATCGGGATCCTTTTTGTAATCTTGGTCAGATACGAAAACATCCCCTATTTCGCGATGCGATTATGGATGTTCCTCCTACTCCTCGGTCTTTTAATTTTCCTGGGATACCAAGCTTATAAATACTTCAAAATCTATCCCGTCGAACGCGACAAATTTGAATCACAGCCAAAAATCGAAAACATAAAAATGAAGTATCTGCCGAATAAGTAGCGCAAAATTGCTCCGCAATTTTGCGCAATCCTGCGCAATTAGAACTTCGTTCTCTTGCGCTACTACTCCAACTTCAACACCTTGTATTCAACAATACCGGCAGGCACTTTCACCTTAATATCATCACCTGCCGTACACCCCAACAATGCGGATCCAACCGGAGACTCATTCGAAATTTTCCCGGCTAAAGGATCGGCCTCAGTAGATCCAACAATCGTATAAACTTCAGGCTCATCTTTAACCTTCGAAAGATTCCTCAAATGAACGGTAGTACCCAACTGAATTCTCTTTTTCCCCCTCGCCCCCTCCTCAATAATCTGCACACTTTTAACCTTTTCATCCAACTCCAAAATCCTTCCCTCAACAAAAGCCTGTTCATTTTTTGCCTCTTCATACTCGGCATTTTCAGAAAGATCACCATAAGAAATAGCCTCTTTTATACGAGCTGCGACCTCTTTCCTCTTCGTACCTTTAAGATAACCAAGCTCCTCGACCAACTTATCAAGACCATCTTTGGTTAACAAAGTCGTCTTATCCCCCACCTCAGTGAAATTTTCCAATACATCCTCAGCCTTTTCGGTCTTTTTAGCATCCTTAGCTTTAGCCATAATATTTGGATTGTTAATTTTTTATGTAACTGCGCAATTTGGACCACGTCCAAATTGCGCTATTATTCCGGACGAATTTTGACACTCGTCGGATGTTCTTTTAATTTTTGCAATACCTTTGCCTCAATCTGTCGAATACGCTCACGAGTCACATGAAATTCCTGTCCAACCTCCTCGAGAGTATGTCCAACCCCATCGATCAGCCCAAATCTCATTTCAATAATTTTTCTCTCACGTGGAGAAAGGTACTGAAGCATTTCGCGAATATTTTCTTTCAACAGCTGTCTATTCGTGGCATCCGACGGACTCAGCGCCTCATCATCTTCAATGAAGTCTCCCAATTTGCTGTCCTCTTCGGTCCCGACAGGAGCCTCTAGAGAAACGATATCTTGAGAAATCTTCATGATATGTCTAACTTTCTTGATATCCATATCCATTTCGGCCGCCAACTCCTCAACCAGCGGCTCACGCCCCAATTCCTGAACAAGCCGCCTCTGCGCGTGAGTAAGCTTATTGATAGTCTCAACCATGTGCACGGGGATTCTGATCGTCCTGGCCTGGTCCGCAATCGCACGAGTAATAGCCTGACGAATCCACCAGGTCGCATAAGTGGAGAATTTGAAGCCTCTATCCGGATCGAATTTCTCAACCGCACGGAATAGTCCGATATTTCCCTCTTGAATCAAATCTAAGAAAGAAAGCCCTCTTCCGATATATTTTTTCGCAATTGAAACAACTAATCTTAAATTTGCTTCCGCCAAACGCTGTTTAGCAGACTGATCTCCCTTTCTTATTCTTCGAGCCAAATCAACCTCTTCTTTCGCAGTCAAAAGAGCAACTTTCCCAATTTCGCACAAATACAACCTAATCGAATCGTTCGCTATTTCCTTCAACTCAACGGAATATTTCTGCTCCTCTTTCTTCTTCTTTTTTTCCGCAAGCGCCGCCTCCTGGATAATCTTCACCTCATCTGAAACCACATCTATAGCTCCTTCTTCCAACACACCACCATCAACCTCCTCTTCACCCCAAATCAAGCTGTCCTTCATATCAAGAACCTCAATTCCAAGATCCATGAACAAGGTATAAATCTCGTCCAGCAAAATCAAATCATTTTCAATACGAGGCATAGCCTTTAGTAGCTCCTGCTGCGTCACGAAACCCTGCTGCCTTCCCTTTTTAACTAAATCCTGAACCTCTTTCGGGAACTCCGCCAATCTCTCATCGGAAGGGTTTTGAATGAATTTTCTTGTCCTTGCCATAAATTATTACGGAGTTATTAACCTCTGGAACTCTTCAAGAAGTTGCTTCCTCTTTCCCTCATCTCCACTCTCTTCCGCTTCTTTTAGCGCTTTCTCAAGCACAATTCTTTGGTGCATTCTACGGCTTTTCACTATATTGTCAATCAGCTTTTCGACCTCTTTCACAACCGATTCCTCTCCAAACTGAGAATAATTTTCCTCGGCATACAAAGACAACAGAGCCATTTTTTCGCTTACACCAGCCATTTTCTCGCCTTCAAAATCCCATTTCTTTTTTTCGGTACGAGCGTCATTATACTGACGGGATAATTCGATGTAAATATCTTTTAATTCACTCACAAAATCGCCTTCATTCAACGTTTCCTTCACTTTCTCAAAATGCTGAGGATACTCCAATAAAATGGATATCAAAACCGTCGTGGAATCAAACCGCTCGGGCCGACTCACCTCCTTGGATTTGTTTTGCCCAAATTGATCTCTTAATACTTTAAAATTATCTATTTCGTCATATAAAAATTTTTCCTTTATATCCAAATACTTCGACAAAATCCTCACGTAATGATCGGTTTTCACGGAACTCTTCGATAATTTCACCAAAGGAATAAGCTCATCCAAAAACTTCTTTCTGCCTTCCAAAGTTTTGACATTGAACTTGGCATTCATAAGCGTGATATAAAACTCCAGAAAATATTCTGCCGTATCGACAAGCTCCAAAAACTCCTCCTTCCCTTTCCCCCCTCTCTCCAACATCAGATCGGCCGGGTCTTTGACGGAAGCCGGCATTCTCAAAGTTTTCATATCCATTTCAGCATCCTGCACAACCTCATAAGCCCTCTTCGTTGCATCAATGCCGGCATTGTCAGTATCAAAACAAGAAACAATATCCTTCGTAAACCTCTTAATAAGTTTGACCTGCTCATGAGTCAAAGCAGTCCCACTGCTGGCAACCACATTTTTAATCCCACTTTGATGAAGAGAAATCACGTCAAAATATCCTTCAACTATAACAACTTTATCGGCTTCCTTAATCGATTGCTTGGCGTGGGATAATCCGTACAAAACTTTCCCTTTTGAATAAATTGCCGTTTCCGGAGAATTCAAATATTTCGGCACTTGATCCTGCTTCAAGGCCCGCCCGCCAAACCCAATGGCTCTCCCCATGTGGTCGAAAATCGGGAACATCAATCTCCATCTGAATTTATCATAAATCCCCTTCCCGGCCACATCTTTTAGCGTAAATAAACCGGATTTGATTAATAGGTCGTGTTTATAACCCTTTTTTATCAAATATTTATACAAATCATCATATTCACCCGTTGCAAACCCTACTTTAAACTCTTCAATAGTATCCTTGGTAATTCCCCTCTTCTCCAAATACGCCAACACTTCTTTCGCATCATCAGCTTTATCAAACAAATTTGACTCAAAAAACCTGCAAGCATCCTCATGAAGCTCAATCAAACGATCATTCAAACTCTTTTCTCCTTTTTCTTTCGATTTAAATTTTTTGACATCGACCTTGATCCCGGCCTTATCCGCCAAAATTTTAATCGCTTCCGGAAAATCAACACCTTCAACCTCTTGAATGAACTTAAACATATCTCCACCCTTATGACACCCGAAACAATAAGCTATCTGCTTCTCCGGACTCACGATAAAAGAAGGAGTTTTTTCGCTATGAAAAGGACAAAGTCCCTTAAAACTCCGTCCGGCTTTCTTTAACTGAACATAAGAAGCAACGACGTCTTCAATGCTCAATCGATTTTTTATATCTGCAACTGTATCGCCCATAGTAACGTACTTATATACCAAACAGAGCTTTCTATTCAACTTTTTTCTTTCTTGAAACGCTCAAAATCCCCGCCACCAGCGCCAGCATCAGGATTACAAGCCCTATAAGCACAAAAAATTTCTGTTTCGTATTTATGCAAATGATTGCCGAAACACCAAACAAAAGAGACAAAGCGTATATCACAAAAAGTACAGTCTGCTCTTTGAGCCCGAGATAAAGAAGTCTGTGGTGCAAATGTTTCAAATCCCCATGCCAGGGCTTCTTCCCCTCGAAAATCCTCCTGAAAATCACCCATGAAGCATCCAATATCGGAACACCCAAAACCAGAAACGCAGTCGCCACTTTCCCGCCGGAAAAAATAGCCAATGTCGCCAAAACAAATCCCAAAAACGTACTGCCGCTATCCCCCATTAAAATCTTCGCCGGAGGAAAATCAAACACCAAGAACGCCAAAGCGCAAAAAGCCAATATTAAAGCAATGGAAGCCACAATCTGTTGAGAGGCCAAATCTGCGTGTATATCGGGCCTTACACTCAAAAAGAAAATTGTTAAAGCCGCAATGAACGAGACGCCGGAAGAAAGTCCCCCCACTCCGTCCAGGAAATTCATCGTATTTGTGATCAAAACCACCCAAAAAATTGTAAAAAGCGCCCCAAGCAAAGGAACCCCATAGACTTGAAGAACATTCAGGTCAATTGCCCCTCCAAACGGATTCGAAATTGAAAGTATCCCAACCCCGGCCCAAATCAAAATCACGCCCGCAAAAATTTGCATAAAAATTCTCAAAACCGGACTAAGTCTTTTGTAATCATCCAAAACCCCGATCAACATAATCACCATAGACCCCAACAGCAAACCGACAACTTCTTTCGAGAGATCAACAAACAGCAAAACACATATCAAAAATGCAAGAAAAATCAAAATCCCGCCATAATAAGGAATCGGGCTTCTTTTTAAGCCATATCTTTCCGGACGGTCCACCATCTTCAACCTCGGGAAAAACTTCAGTCCAAACAAAACCAAACCAAACGCAACGACAAAACTAACCAATGCTATTATGCTGTAATGATTCATGACAGAATTTTAACAGTTTTTCGGAATTTTACAAATTTACCATTATGGATACGCTCAAGAACGCCGACCACTTTTCCTCTATACTTAGCCAAAAGACAGCTCCCTTGTACACTTTTTGTATTCAATACGTTCAGCACGAAACCACCACTTTTAAGCCTATTATAATCACTTGCACCAAGCTCAATAGACGGGAATTTCTCGAAGACCTCCTCGATTGAATGTACAGTTGCAGGAAGCGATAGCGATCCTGCAACCTCTACATCATCCACTTTCAACGCATCATCGACAGAAAAACCCTTACTCTTCCCACCATCCAAAAAACCTATTTCAGTTCTGCGCAAAGCGGTCATATACGCCCCACACAAGAGTTCTTGTCCCAAATCATGCACTAACGATCTGACATACGTTCCGCTGCTGCAAGAAAGCTCAAACTGCATTCTCGGCCACTCAAAAGAAATAAAAACAAAATCATATACACTCACTTTTTTTGCCTTAAGCTCAAACTCTTTCCCCTCCCGCATGAGATCACAGGCTCTTTTTCCCCCAACTTTTTTGGCTGAATATTTCGGAGGCATCTGCTCTATTTCACCCACAAATTTTTTCTTAACAATCTTTTTGATCTCGCTGAGCTTGATCAGCTTAACCTCAGACCCGGACCTGGAATTGGACCTGGAATTGGAAGTTTTTTCAATCTTCCCGTCACCATCATAAGTATCCGAAACAGCGCCAAATTCACACTCAGCTCTATAAACCTTATCCGCCCCTATCAAAAACTCCAAAAACTTGGTCGCCTCCCCCAAAGCAACTATCATAAGCCCGGTAGCGATAGGATCAAGAGTCCCACAATGTCCAATTTTATATTTTTTGCCCAAATTCGGAAAAGCTTCCCTAATCTTCGGTTTCAGAGCTCTGATGACGTCAAAAGACGTATCACCTTTCTCCTTATCTATAAACAAAAAACCATCCATGTGATCAAATTTATTATTCAACAGGAACATCCACCGAACCGAGCGATATTTTGCGCCGGAGCAAATCAATTACAACCTGTTTATCATTCCACGGAATAGTTTTGCCTCTAACTTTCATAACCTCCTCCGCACCCTTCCCGGCAATAACAACGCTGTCCCCTTTTTTAGCCAACGCAAGCGCCAAACGAATGGCCTCACGCCTGTCAACAATCTTCCAAAATCTATCACCCTCCTTCCTCTTAATCCCAACGGCAATATTCTCAATAATCTCAAGCTCGTCATCCTCATAAGGATCATCGTCGGTCAAAATAATATAATCCGCGTACTTATCGGCAATCCCACCCATAATAGGTCTCTTTCCCTTGTCCCGCCCACCGCCGGTCGCCCCAAAAACCGCATAAACCCTTCCGGTCGAAGTCAAATTCCTATACATAGAAAGAAGCTTCTCCAGAGAATCCGCAGAATGCGCATAATCAATCACAATCGCATAATCTTGTCCGGCATCGACATGGTCACACCTGCCGGGAATAGTTCGAGCGCCCTCAAGCCCGCGCTTTATATCTTCCACAGACACGCCCAAAGACATACATACCGCAGCCGCACACAAAGCATTTTGAATATTAAAATCGCCGGGAAGATCAAAATCAATCGGCACAGCATTGTTTGGGACATGCATAGTGAACATACTCCCACCAGGCTTCAAATTGAGATTGGAAATGTGAAGCGTCCCCTCTTTCAATCCATACGTAAGCTTCCTATCTGCAACAAATTGATCAAAATATAAATAATGCGGATCTTCTTGATTCAAAACCAAAACTTTCGGAACATTAGGCTTCCTCCTTCCCTTCGATACTTTCTTGAAAAGCAGACCTTTTGCGCTCAAATAATTAGCGAAGCTTCCATGATACTCAAGATGATCCTCAGCTACGTTCGTGAACGCCGCACAATCGATATTAATGCCCCACACTCTGGACTGAGTCATCGCGTGAGAGGACACCTCCACCACGGCATATTTGCATTGTTCGTCAGCCATTTCACGGAGAAGTCTTTGCAACCCGAATCTACCCAAAGACGTCATCTTCGTAACATTTGTCCACTTTCGATCCCCCACTTGGAAATTCACGGTCGAAGTCATGCCGACTTTGTGCCCGGCTGTCTCCAAAATTTTAGCTATAAGATTCACAGTTGTCGTTTTCCCCTTCGTCCCGGTCACCCCGACAACTACCATGTTTCTTGAAGGAAATCGATAATAAATCGCCGCCAAAATGGCAACCAATTTATGATACAAAAGTCTCACAGGATTAGTATCGGAAATTAATTTTTTCAAAGATTTAATGATAGCCATTCTTTTGCTTTTTTTACGTCTCCGGAAATCAGCGCACTCAATTCTTCCAAATTTTTCACCTTTTGTACATCCCGAATTTTTTTTAATAATTTCACGCGCGCGAATTTGCCGTACAATTCGCCAAAATCACCAAATAAAAAAACTTCACAAATGAATTTATCGTCCGGCAAAGTGGATTTTTCCCCGATGTAGCAGACGCCACGAGCGCGCAAGCGCGAGCTTCCTTCTACATCGCCAATCTTAACCTCGCAAACATAAACACCACGAAGCCCGTCATCCCTCTGCAAAACAATATTAATAGTAGGATATGAAATCTTCGAACCAAGACCAATTCCCTCTTCGACAACACCGGTTATGAGACCTCTGCGTATATCCTTCATAAACTTTTATATTACAAGCCCGACCAAAAGCCACCAAAGCAAAGCGAGATCGTTTTTCCAAAACTGCTGGTCAACAACCCCGTGCAAACAAACAACAACAAACATCGCCAAAACAGCCGCAAAAAATCTCCTATTTTCGTAAGTCAATTTCTTACTCCTAAGAGTCCAGAAAACCGCGACAATAAGCCACGAAAGCGCAATAACGCCAATCAGTCCGCTATTCATCCACGTGGATAAAAGTAAATTATGCGGATGTAACATTGTTTTTTCGTAAGGCGTAAGCCCCAAAATTTCCGGAGCCCTCTCTTCATAGACAGTTTGAAATCTTCCAAGCCCCACACCAATAAACGGATTTTCTTCAATCAACTTCAAAGCAACAGTCCAAGTTTGCATACGAACTGATGACGAACTCTGCCTTTCAAACGCCAAGAAATCGTCAAATTTTGTAGTCCCAATCTGCGCAATCACCGCAGTAACAGCCATGAAAATTATGACGACAAAAACAGAAATCTTTTTCCAAACTGAACCATATTTCGCTTTAAAATCGGAAAAAAATAATTCGTAAACAGTGTACAAAAAGAGCGCTCCCGAAACCCCCAAAATTCCACCGTAAGATTTTGCAGCAACCAACGCAAGTCCTGTCGCACCAAACACGATCACATCATAAAACATAGGGAAACGAACCGTTTCAACCATTTTTTCTTTTTTAAACAAACCAACAAATCTTCTCCATAAATTTTTCACAACTCCCTCAACTTCAATTTCCCCAAAAAAGAAAATTTCCATTTTTTGCCACAAACTCACACATGCCAAAACAAACGCCGGCGCAATATAAAGCGCGAGATAATTCGCAGATTCAAAAGGCCCCGAAGCCCTCTGATCAACAGTAACATAATCTCTAAGAATAACCTGATACAACGCCCAAAAACTCAAAACCAAACAAGACAACATATAAAAATACAACGTCTTCTTTCTGTCATCCAAATCCCTCAAAACTCTGACAACAATTACGGCATATAAAATCGGCATCAAAACCCACCCTTTAAAAATTCCCAAGGCCGGCATGATATCCCCATGCAAATACGACAAATAAAGCCCGGCGAGAGACCCTAAGACCAAAGCCCCGGCCGGCATAACAAGTCTAAAAAAACTTTTTTTGACATCCTTCAGGATTTTTCCATCACCCAAAAAAACGCGCTTAATTTTGCCAAAAAGAGAATTATTTTCCCTCGAAAATCTTTCGTGCAACATCCTTCCGAACATCCAAAAAGCCACCAAGTAAACCATCGCCTCAACAACATTAAAAGGCACAAATCCAACCTGAAACTTCAACAAATATAAAGGAAAAAACGCGGGCAGGACGATCACTGCTTTTTTAAAATCCCACGCCAAAATTCCGACCCACCCACACAGTAAAACAAAATATAAAATCTCCGGCATAAATTTATTTGATTAATTCACTTTGAGGACTCGCAAAGGGATCGCAACGCTTCCTCCGGAGTCTTACCATCCTTCGGCTTTATAACACCCGATGCAAGAAGAACTCCCTTTGCGCCAAGCCGGAGCGCTTCCTTCACATCATCCCCGGTCTTCACCCCGGCGCCAACCAAAACATTGTCGCCGATTTTTTCAACAGCATCTTTTATCACCTCGGGTTTCGTCGTGACGGAGACATCCCCGCCAATCATATCCGGAGGCTCAATCGCGATAAAATCAGCAGGCGCCCTAGCGCCAGTACCCGCCGCTCCGGCGCCGCAAATTCCAACAATCCCTTGCGCCCTTTCGACACTTTCCGCGCAAACAACAATTTTAATTTCCGGACACTCGGCTTTGAAATCCTCAATAATCGACCTAATTTCCTCGTTTGAGCGCGGATTTTCAGCATGATTTACCAAAATCCCCTTCGCCCCAATCTTTTTTATAATGTTCGGAGTCATTCGACCGGTCTGGGTTTTCTTGGGCTGGCCGGCGCCGCCTGTATACGAATCACCACTCTGCGAAAACACAGGAATTTGCGTAACTTCGGCCACTACCGCCCTCAAATCCGTAGGATGCACGGCAACAGCGACCATTGCCCCAGTCTCCACCGCAACTTTCTCGAAAATTTTCGCCAATTTTTTGGCATTTTCTCCTGTTGCTTCGTCGTAATCTTTAAAATTTATGATAATCATGAGCCAAGGATAGCAAGGAAACCGCCAAATATTAACAAGATCGCCTTTATTAGCGTTGACCTGAACCCGAATTTTTGATATAATT
>JBAZPI010000022.1:0-15673 GCA_041648305.1 Candidatus Altimarinota bacterium
AGTGTTGTTCATGAGAAAAGTTCAAGTTATAGGATTGGTTTCATCACCTTTATCCTAATCAACTTGAGCTTTTTTCACAATTTTTCAAAATGTTTGCCGGACACTAGTGGCAACAGCTGCGAATATGCTAAAATCCAATCATGCAAATCATTCTCGCTTCAAAAAGTCCACGCCGCATCGAACTCCTCCGAGAAATCGGCCTCCAATTTTCGACATACAACCCGGAATTCAAAGAAATAACGGGAGCGAAAGGCGCACAAGACCTAACGGCTTCAAAACTAGCCCTCCACAACGCGCTCGGCAAAGCGAGCGAAGCTGCCCGCCACTTCAAAAATGCGATAATTATAGGAGTGGACACGGTGGGCGAATCCCATGGCCATATACTCGGAAAGCCAAAAAACAGAGAAGACGCAAAGCGCCTGATTCGCCTCATCTCAGGAACGACACACAAAGTAGTATCAGCAGTAGCGGTCATTAATTCAAAATCCGGCAGAACTCTTTCGTCCACAACGGAAACGTTTGTGACAATGGACAAGCTGGATGAACAAGAGATTGCGGCCTACGTCGCTTCCGGCGAGGGCGACGACAAAGCGGCCGCTTACGCGATCCAGGGCAAAGGGTCACTCTTTATAAAGAAGATAGATGGCGATTACTTCAACGTCGTCGGCCTGCCGATCTATACACTCAAAAAACTTCTGAAAAAGTTCAAAATCGATCTTCTTTAATCGGATTTTGGTACTCGCCGCCAGATTTCTCGCAATCCTGCCATGATCCGCGATCCCGAGGAAAAGTTCACAGGTTGGGGTTTACAGGTTAGAGAGTTTCCCCGGGGAAAAAGTATCGGATTTCCCCGGGGAAATTTTTACAGGTTAAAATTTTCAGGTTAGAGTCCTTCCCCGGGGAATCCTTGGAAGCGACTCAGTTGGCAAAACACCACCGCACAATACTCTTGACAAAAAAGCAAGTATAAAGTATAGTCACTCCCTTTCCAATATTAACCAAGTTTCTTATGACTAAAGTTATGCTTAAAAATTGGCTTAAGAAAGCCATCGCGCAAACAGTAATCAGTGCAATTTCCGGCCTGTCCGCGACATTGTTAATGATGTCTCCAACGCTAACTGCAGACGCCTTTCAAGCGATCGACCTAACGACTAACGCAAATATAACCGGCGTCCAACAAGGCATCGCGGGAGAACAACTCCAACTCACCGACATCACTTACGATAACGGAATTCTCGAATTCTGTATCAACACCGACGCATATTTGACGGTCGGGATCTACGAATCTACAAATAGTGGCAACAAAACAGTAAAAACCCTAAGCAACTCCGCCCTGATGGATGGAATTTGCTATTCATACTACTGGAACGGCGAAGACGAAGACGGCAACGACGTAGACTCTGATGCCGACATTTTTTACTGGATCAAAGCGGTGAACAAATTAACTGATAAAGATAGTGTTTCAGCTACTAGCTGGATCCAATACGACGGCGAGAAAATCGACACCGACGACACTGACGACGATGCCAATGATGACGACGCCGACACCAACGAAAACCTCATCAAAAACCTCGAATTAAACGAAGATAAATTCGACCCATACGACAACGAAAAAGCTGAAATAAGCTTCGAATTGACCGAAGACGCGGAAGAAGTTGACGTCAAAATTTACACAAAAAGCACCAATGAACTCATCGCGACCTTGGAAGATTCGGAAGAATTGGACGAAGATGAATACACGTATATATGGAACGGAAAAGACGCTGATGGCGAAACTGTCAACGATGGCACTTACAAAATCAAAGTAAAAGCCGAGACTGGTGATCACGAAGAAGATTTGGACACGATCGAAGTTAAGGTTAAAGAAGGCTCTTCAGACGAAACTACAGACCCAAGAATTGAGAACGTTTTCGCTACAAAAGATTCTTTTGACCCAAAGGCAGGCGAAAAAACATACATAGTTTTCACTACGACTGCTGATGCGGACGTAAAAGTTAAAATTTATGACGAAGACGACAAAGAAGTGGATAGTTTATATAACAAAAAGGATCTCGAAGCCGGAACATACGCGCTCGCTTGGGACGAAGAAGATATAGCCTATGACGAAACTTACACCTACGAAATCACCGCAAAAAACGATGACGAAACAGACACGGAAACAGGAGAAATCCGAGTTGAAGAAGACGAAGAAGTCTCAAAGAAAGCCAACGTATATAAAGATAGAACTTCACCAGTTGTTTTCGACCCGAATCAAGACGACGAAATAGCTTTCGAATTTAAATTGTCAAAAGACGCACAAGTAACTTTGATAGTCTACGAAGATGGAGAGAAAATCACCACAATAGCGGACGATAAAGAACTAGAAAAAGGAAGCAACACCATCTATTGGAACGGCGGAACGCTCGGGGACGGGGTCTATGAGTACAAAATTTTCGCCAAGACCGACAACGGCGAATCAAAAGAATTTGGAGAATTCATGATTCAAAAAAGCGGCAAGAAATCACAAACAGAGGGAAAATGCGCCGGTTTCACGGACGTTTCTGACAATCACGTCTATTGTGAAGCGATCACTTGGGCGAAAAACGCCGGCATCTTCGCAGGTTACAATGACGGCACATTCAAACCTTATCAAGTTATAAATCGCGCTGAAGCTTTGAAAACGGTCTTGGTTGCATTGAAATTCGAAATCATGCCATACAACGGAGAAAACCTCGGTTTCTCAGACATAGGCAATGGCTCCTGGTACATGTCATACATCAAAACTGGTAAAGCATACGGAGTTATAAGCGGATACGCAGACGGAACATTCCGCCCGGGCAAACAAATCGTGAAAGCTGAAGCTTTGGTTATGCTTCTTAATGCCGCAAATATCAAGAACGGCCTGACTCTCCAATCTTGTGGTTACAAACCATACGGAGACGTTGAAGTCGGCACTTGGTACACAAACGCGGTTTGCTACGCAAAAACGTACGAGCTCACCCAAGATTATGGAACTTATTTTTACCCGACAGACGAATTTGTAAGAGGAGACATGGCGAAATTGTTATATAACTTTTACAAAGCCGGATTGTTAAATTAATATACGGACGCGAATCACGGCCACTCAAGGCCCACATGGCCTAAGTAGCCGCGATCGAAAGAATATTGGAGGGCAGAAAAAAGCCCCTCCCGCCAAAAGCGGGAGGGGCTTTTTCCTTTTCTACATACGCCTCTCCCGCCAAAAGCGGGAGGGGCTTTTTTCCCTGAGTCCTCCCGCCCTAAAAAAAGCGAGGCTTTTTTCTTTTTGCGCTAGCAAAAGGTCTTGTAAAACAGACTGAAAAATGATAAAATAACAGAACAAATAAAAATAAATATTTGTGCTGAAAAAATACTGTAAAACCCTTTCAAGAACTCTCGGTCTTTTGTTAATTGCAAGTTTATTCTGGATGTTAAACACAATGACAACATTTGCCGTGGCAGATGATTATTTGGTTTCAGGCGGCGATCCTGCTTCATTACCATTAGTAGGCGCATCAGCAGATCTCCCCACAATCACTTTAACAGACGCAGGAGGAGATGATTTTGGAACAACAGAAACTATAGCGGTGACCCTAAACAATTCAGCTTATGCTTCAGTCGCGTGGGATACCACTGTAACGAGCGTGACAATTGGAGGAACATGCGGACACAATGCGCATGTGGTATTAAATTATAATGAAGCCCCGGCATGGGTAACAGTCCCGGTTAGAGGAAGAGGTTCAGCTTGTCCAGCTGGAACAACAATCACCATATCCGGCTTAAAAATTAAAACGCAATATACACAAAGTGCACCGGGAAATAACCCGTTAATTGATGCGGATAATACTACCACATCCGGGGGCAATACGGTCAATACAAGCAGTTTGATCAACCTAAGCGTTACGGCCGCTGACGCTGATGCCACGCTCACTTTAGCAACAAACTCGGTAGTGGGAACTGCCGGAAGCACCGTATTGGGTTTAACCATAGCAGTAGACCTAGCGAACACAGACACGATAACATTTACAGCGCCGGCCAATCTTAACGTAGCAAGCACAGCATTTAGCGCAGAGACATTTGGAGGAGCAGGAACATTCGGCACATGTAGCGCATTAGGCCAGGTGATAACCTGTACGGCAAATGGAGTAATTACAGCTGGATCGGGGACAGTTACCATGACCGGCATTACTTCCTCATATGCGGCAACGGGACAAACTATCACTAATTTGGTAGTGAGGGACGTATCCGCAAGTGCAAATATTTCAACAGATGCAAGCGTGTCCGTGACAGATATTACTGCTGCACCAGCTGGGGCTACTTTAACACTTTCAACTAACTCTGTTGTAGGGGCCACGGGGAATTCAACACTCGAATTATATATCCCAATTGCACTTGCAAACACAGACACGGTAGTTTTCACAGCGCCGGATAATTTAAATGTTGCAACCGTAGCAATATCGTCACACACCTTCGGAGGAGCGGGGAACTTTGGCTGCCCGGCCGCATCTCAAGTAATTACCTGTACGGCAACCGGGGTAATTAATGCGGGGACAGCGACAATAATATTAAGCGGGATTACATCAACATACGCAGCTTCAAGTCAAAATATAACCTCTCTTACCGTCAACGACACATCCGCGGCAGAGGCTGATATCTCCAGTACAGCTAGTGGAGCAGTAACAAATACAACGGCAGGAACTCTCACCTCAACAAACGTTGAACCGGCATCATTAATCCAAAGCACGACATCAACAAATACAATTTCATTTACAACAGCAGTACAAATCCCCCAAGGAGGGAAAATAGTGACCATATTTCCGGCAGGATACGGCGTTAGTGGTGCAAACGGAGTGTCAGCAACAAATCTTTCAGGACTGGACGGAACATGGACAGCCGGTGTCTCAAGCCAGACAATCACTCTCACGCAAGTAGGAGGCACAGCCTCATCGGCGGGAGCAAAAAGTCTCCAACTCGCCAGCATAACAACGCCCGCTTCCACAGGCGCAAGCGGTACCTACACAATAGCCACTCAAATTGCTGCTGGGAATAACATTGAAACGGACGCTGCGGTGACAGCAGATACAATCACAGCAACACCAGCAACACCAACAACAGGCGGAGGTATAATACTGCCATCGTCAAGATCATCAGAAAAAAGGGAAAAAGAACGTGAGGCAGCGGAAGAAGAGGCAGCAGCGGAAGAAGAGGCAGCAGCGGAAGAAGAAGCGGCAGCGGAAGAGGAAGCGGCAGCGGAAGAAGAAGCAGCGCCGGAAGAAACACCCTACGAACCCGAAACCTACGAGCCCGAAACCCCTGAGCCTACAACCAGGGTGGAATACACCAGAGAGGAATATTCGAGAACAGAACCAAGGGAACCATCCAGCCGAACAGAATCGGAAACACCTGCGCCTACACGGGAGATTAACACTCTCACTATCGAAAATCCGGACATCGATGGAGATAGGATAACAAATGCGGAGGAGATAGAACGAGGTACCAATCCACATGCTCTGGATACGGACGGAGACGGTGTTTCAGATGCCGTGGAAATAGCGAATGGTACGGACCCGATAAACGCAGAATCGATACCGGAATCATATAGAACAGAAAAAAGAACAAACGTAGATTCGGACAACGACGGGCTTAGCGATGATGTGGAAAGATATACTTATGGTACTGACCCATTCAAAGCTGATGGTATGGAAGTAATTTTTGGCGGCACAGACACGGGAGCGGATCCGACAATTTATACAATCCCTTCAACAAGAAAAGGTTCATCTTTCGCGGTATCCGGAAGGGCAACTCCAAATCAGGAAGTAACAATTTTACTTGTTAGCGCATCCGGTCAATCAAGCGAAATAACGACAAAAACCGATGAAAATGGTGCGTTCGTAATATGGCTCACCGCCGAAGAAGGGCTGACATTATCAATCAAAGGAACTGACGGAAAAAGCCAAATCAAAACAACAAAAGAAGAAACTCCGGATATTAAAGGTGTGACAATAACGGGATTAAACGTCGAGACCTACACAGAAGAGGAACTTAAAACCTTAACGAACCTAACCGATGAGGAGATTCGAATTGCATTGGAAAATAATGAATTAAATATTCCCGTAAAATGGACTACCAGATACACCAAGGGAACGGAAACGGAATCTCCATACTTTTACGGATTCATACAAAACTCCAAACGCTACCAAGAAATAGTAGCTCTCAGAGAGAAAAGAGCTCAAGAAAATAATGTTATAAAAGGGTACACGACACCGGGAGCAAGAGTTATAGTAACAGCAAAATCATTAATTACAACCTCGGTGGTTATAGCGGACAAGGATACGGGATATTTTGAAGTTCCGCTGGACAGAGAAACCTCAAAGCTAAAAGATGGAGTCCATCAGCTTTACATTTTCGCGATGAACGATTCGAAAGGCGTGGCATCGCCGTTGTTCAAAATGATATTTAACTTGAAGAGAAAATAGGTTTAATGTTACGATAGACAAGGCAAAAAAACACTAACCCAATTTTCTATGAAAAGATTAAAAAGCTTACTTGCTGGCTTGGCCCTTGGAGGTTTAATAGGCATGCTTTTCGCTCCAAAGAAAGGTTCCGAATTGCGTGAAAGCATAAAAAAAGACATTGACGATGGAAATTACGGATTGAACGCTTTCAAAGACGCATTCACGGGGATGGGGAAAGATATGGGAGGATTTGTAAGTAATGTAGCTCAACACGAAGAAGTCAAAGAATATTTACTCAAAGGTAAAAGAGCGGCGCAGGACGTTCAAGATCGAGCCGTTCTTTGGCTTGAGGCAAACTACGGAATTACAGAAACCGATCTCAAAAAAGCGAAGAAACAAGTCGAAAAAAAGACGCAGAAAGCAAAGCTTATCGCGAAAAAAACAATAGAGCAGGCAACGAAAGCGGCAAAGGCCGCAGCCAAAAAAGTCAAAGCGGCAAGAGACGCCTAGGGCTAACGAGCCCCGGGAACCACAGAGTTCCGGCGCCTAAAACCCCCTCGAGCCTTTCATACCAGTCGGAATTTTTATTGATGTCTTAAAATTTAAAGACAATTTTTATAATCATCAAGACGGCAATCAATATCATTCCTTTCTTAATGAAACTGTCGCCACGCTTTACAGCCATATGTGAACCAACGAAAGCTCCGAGAAAACTTGAAATAAACATTGTTAATAACCAAACATAATTTACATTAGAAGCTGAAATTAAGATCCCTGCGGATATCAGAGTTTCGGGAATTGCTGCTGCAATATCCGTACCTCTGGCATCAACATAATTTTTACCAAATAAATAAACCAACACCAAAACAGCAAAGGTTGCTCCGGCCATAGCAATTGCTCCGCTCCAAATTCCAACAACAAATAACATGAAAAAGCCAAGCATTTTTTTAAACTTAGAAGTACCTCCCTCATTTAAAAAAGGCCTTGCCGGCTTAATCAAAAATATCATTCCAATAATCACTCCTATTAAAACCACAGTTTTTATTGATTTATCAGCCAAATTAACAATTAAATTTGCTCCGATAAAAGAACCCAAAGCCATAAAAGGAATAATTTTAATGGCTAAACGCCATTGGATAACTTTTGCCTTCCAGTAATTACGAAGTGCTCCAAATACAACTCCCACATCAGACATCCTGTTGAGAGCCAAGACATTAATTGGAGGTATTCCAAAGGCCAAAAGAGTCGGGACTGCAAAAACCCCCGCACCTCCCGACACGGAAGTGACAAACCCCATAATAAATCCTAGAATAGTAAGTAAAAATATTTCCACAAATATATTCAAGTATATTTTAAATTCAGCCTCTTAAGGCTTTCATCATATCTACTCTTTTTTGAACCAATCCGGCAGTCCCAATATCCTTACGATAGAATACAGGACCTTTGACCGAAGAAACAGCGCTCTCAGCCAATCGTTCGGCCTCCTCAAGTGTGTCGGCTATGCCAACGAAGGCAATAGCCCTGGACCCGCTCAAATACAAACCATCTTCTTTTTGATCAACTGACGCGTAATAAACACGCACACCATCGGGGACATCAGAAATTTCAATCTTTTTCCCCTTGCATGGATTGTCCGGATAACCTTCCGGTACAACATATTTGCAAACAGTGGCCTTTTTCTCGAATTCAATCTCAACCTGGTCAAGTGTCCCATTAATCATCGCCTCGCAAATATCAACAAAATCAGTCTTCAACAACGGGAGTACATTCATCGCCTCGGGATCGCCGAAACGCGCATTATATTCGATCAGCCGCACGCCGTTCGAGGTCACAATAAATCCGCCATACATAATCCCGACAAATTTGGTGCCGGTCTCCTCGCGCAGCGCGCGCGCAACAGCACGCGTGATATCACGTGCTTCGGTAATGTCAGCTTGACGCAAAAACGGAAGCAGGTGATCCGCACAACTATACGATCCCATTCCGCCAGTATTTGGCCCCTTATCCCCATCGTAAGCCCTCTTATGATCTTGTACTGGCGGCATCTCTGAAGTATTCACACCATCGCAAAAACTCATCAAACTGAATTCTTGTCCGATCAATTTCTCCTCAACGACAACCCTGCCACCCTCCGCTAAACACTCCCGCGCATAGGCCAAACCCTCTTCACGATTGGCAAGATGATCGCCAGAAACTTTTACGCCCTTCCCGCCTTTCAACCCGTCAGCCTTAACCACAAAATCATCTCCGAGCTCATCAAAAAATCCAACCAACCCCTTTTCATCAAAGAAAACTTTAAACTTCGGATTTCCGGGAATCTGATATTTTGACAACAGATCCCGCGTGAATGACTTGGAAGACTCCAATCTCGCGACGGTCTTCATAGGTGAGCAAGAAGGAATCTCATTTTCCATTAACATGTCTGTAACTCCCGCCGCAATCGGCGCTTCGGGTCCCAAAATAGCGAAGACAGGGCGAACCTTAACAGCAAATTCTCGCACAAAATCCAAATTCGTTGCCGAGCCAATCGCGTACTCCTTTGCAAGACTTTTAATCCCGGGATTCAAAGCGCTTCCTATCACGTACAATTCAACTTCATGCGACGAGCGCATCAAAGCCTCAGCGATGGCGTGTTCCCGCGCTCCATTGCCAATCAAAAGAACTTTTTTCATATTAAGACTGCGGTTAGAGAATTGTTAACTGATCATCGCTATGACCGAAATCTTCTTCAATTTCACCGCAAGCCTTCTCCTGGAGTCTCGACTCTGACACTTTCCTCAAAACCTCTTTGTCGACATCGCCGGTTTTGTAAACACCGTCAAAGCAAGCCATGCAAAAATCCTTAATATTCGATTTCTTTGTAAGACAACTTCCATGAACGCCTTCGATCGTTCCATAAAACAGCGCGTCAGCGTCAATAAACTTTCGCACCTCTTCAATCGAATTATTGGAAGCGATCAATTCCTGAGAAGTCGGAATATCAATCCCGTACACACATGGGAACTTAACAGGAGGAGAATACGAAGCAAAATACAAACGTTTAACCCCGGCCTCTCTACACATTCTTATTATTTCTTTCGATGTGTTGCCGCGAACGATACTGTCATCTACCAACAAAACGTCCTTGCCTTTAAATTCAAGCGGCATAGCGTTTAATTTATACCTTATAGATTTTTTCCTTATTTCCTGACCGGGCATTATAAACGTTCGACCAATGTATCGATTCTTAATCAATCCTTCGCGACAGGGAAGCTTTAGCTTCTGCGCCAAAGACATTGCGGCAGTTCTACTCGAATCCGGAACCGGCATCACAACGTCGATATGCAATTTGGATTTCTTAATCTGGTCGGCTAGTCTTTCTCCCATTCGAAGTCTGGCCTTGTAAACTGAAATATTGTCGATCATTGAATCGGGTCTGGCAAAATAAATATATTCAAAAATACAGGGAGTATGTTTTTTATTAGTCAGAATTTTCGAATGAAGTTTTCGATCCTCATCAATCCAAATAATTTCCCCGGCAGCAACATCTCTCACCGTCTCAAATCCGAGAATATCCAAAACAATTTTTTCTGAAGCGAAAATGTAATCTTCATACAACCCGACGGTTCTTTTCCCCATAATCAACGGACGAATTCCATGCGGATCGCGGAAAGCAATCATTCCGTGCTTGGCGATATAACTGACGACGCTATACGCACCGCGAGATCTTTCGAAAACACTCGTAACGGCTTTGCAGAGATGATCAAATTTCAATTCTCCCTCAATCCTTTGTTTTGTTAAAGCCTTTGTAAACACATTCAACAAAACCTCAACATCACAATCTGAATTCACAAGCCTTCGGTCCTTTTCAAAAAGCTCTTGCTTAAGGTCGTGAGAGTTAAATAAATTCCCATTATGCGCCATCATAACTCCATAAAAAGCTTGACTCAAAAATGGCTGTGCATCGTTAGCTCCACCGCTCCCTATAGTTGAATATCTGGTATGTCCAATACCAACATTCCCCTGAAGCCGAATCATATTTTTTGTGTGGAAAACGTCTTTCACAAGTCCCAACCCTTTCTTTATATTAAAAGTCTTCCCATCATAGGTGATTATTCCAGTCGCGTCTTGTCCTCTATGTTGAAGAGAAATCAGTCCGTCATAGATTTCCTGAGCTACATATTTGTGGCCGAAAATTCCAAGGACTCCGCACATATTTTTAATTGTTAATCAACTATCAGAGGGCAAAGCCCTCAATCAATTACATTGTTCAGCCTTCTCGCGGCTCTGACAGTATTAAGCATAAGAGCTGCAACAGTCATAGGCCCCGCTCCGCCGGGAACAGGAGTAATAAACGATGCTTTTTTAGCGACAGGCTCAAAATCCACATCGCCAACCAATTTCCCGTCCTTAGTTCGATTTATTCCAATATCAATAACAACGGCTCCTTCCTTGACCATGTCCGCTGTGATCAAACCAATTTTCCCAACTCCAACGCACAAAATATCTGCCCTCCTCGTATGAAACGCCAAATCTCGAGTGTCAATATGGCACGTCGTCACGGTCGCATTCCTATTGAGTAGCATCGCGGAAAGCGGTTTCCCGACTATATTGCTGTGTCCGACGACAACAGCTTCTTTGCCCTTAAGATCGATTTTATAATACTCAAGCATCTTAATAACTCCGAGCGGCGTGCACGGCGCCAAGTCCTCAAACTCAGCGCTCAAAAACATCTTCCCGATATTATACGCGGTGAATCCATCAACATCTTTTTTCGGATCGATCGCCCGGATGACCAAAGGCACACTTATACTCTTTGGTAGAGGAAGTTGCACCAAAATTCCATGAACATTTTCGTCCGCATTCAATTCTTCGATTTTCGCAATCAACTCCTCAGTCGTCACATCCTCCTCGTAGTCAAACTGCTCCCAATCAATCCCGGTTTTCGCGCAAGCCTTCTGTTTCTGCTTGATATAAGAAAGGCTCGCAGGATTTTTCCCAACAAGAATAACGACAAGCTTCGGCAAAACCTTATGATGGACCTGCATCGCCCTTACCTCTTTGCCGAGGGTCTCATACATCTCATTCGCTATTTTAAGTCCATCGATGAGTGTCGCCATAGGATTTAGGGTAAACCAATGGGAAAAAAGAAACGCCAACGGTAATTGGCAACTCAAATATAGCAAATCCTCCTTGAAAATTCAATAGACCTTTCAAGTAGGCTCTAGCGATCGGTCTTGGCGAGAAATTTCTCAACCTCTTCCCAAAGTTTTGCTGCGGTACCATTGATTTCCTCCTGCATCTCAATTCTGTGCCAGCCGTATTTCTTCGCGAGCTCTTCATGCACGCGCCTGCATTTCTCAGATAATTCATCATTTTGCTCGTGAATGTGCCCGACCTCCTTGGCCACAAGATTCCTTTTGCCGGATAAATAAAGAGCTAAATCTTCCTTTAGTAAATGCTTGTTCACAGCCTCCATCCAATCAAGAGAAAGTCCCTTCGCGACTCCCCACGCAATTCCGGTCCCTGTATAATCCTCCACAATCAGAATTTTCCCGTCAGCCAACTTTTTCTCAAGCTCCGGCTGAAATTGGTACCTGTTCAAAACGAACCAAAGCTGAAGTTCATCCTCGCCAATTTTCTGTTCCTTCTCTCCACGCAAAACATGGTCAAGGAACTGCCCGCTCGGTTCAACCGAATAATTCGGATACTTCAAAAACTCAGCATCATAGCCCTCTCTAATAAGTCGTTCGGTAAGAATCTGGGCGTGGGTCGATTTCCCGATATTATTTATTCCATAGATTGTGATGATTTTTCCTTTTTGCATAGTATGCACTTACGTATCCCGAGGAAACATCTTAACCTGTTAACTCTAACCTGTAAATTTTTCCCCGGGGAAATTCGGCCGTTTTTCCCCGGGGAAACCGCCCAACCTGTAATTTTTAACCTGTAAACTTTTCCCCGGGGAAAACAATCCCACGGAGCCCCGAAAACTTCACCCCGTACTCCCAAACCCGCCGCGGCTTTCCTCACGAATCCCGCCCAACCTCGATTCCGAATCCGACACCTCATCCAGCTCGAACTTATCTATCTTCACGAAAACACCCTGCGCGATCTTCTCGCCGCGCTTCACCTCAGCATCGGACGAAGTAAAATTATAAACTTGAATTTTAATCTCATCCTCCGGCCCGCAATAATCGTGATCGATAATTCCGAATCCATGCGGCTGCATCAACCCCTTCTTGCGCGGAGTGCTCGACCTCGACGCGACAACAAGCATGTAGCCGGTTGGAACTTCGACTATCAGGTTCGATGGAACCAAAACAATCCCGCCGGCGGGCACGATCGTATCCTCTCTCGCCAAAATATCAAACCCAACCGAACCGGCCGTCTCATAGACCGGAAGCGGCAACGAGGCGTCTATCCTTTTAATTTTGACTTTCATAGCAAGCGTAAGATAAAGTAAATCGCACAAACGATCAAATGCAAATGAAAAAAATTGATTTCGCAATCGGCGGACAAGCGGTAATTGAGGGAGTGATGATGCGTTCACCCAACACAATCGTCATTTCGGTTAGAAAAAATACGGGCGAAATCCTAGTTAAAGACAAATTCTATCGCACACTCACGCAGCGCATCAAAGTACTGAATATCCCTCTCGTGAGGGGAGTAATAAATCTTTTTGAAATGATGGTGATCGGCACTCAGGCGATAAATTTCTCGGCGAACGAGTTTGTGGAACAGCCGGCGGAGCCTGAGCCGGCGGAGCCTGCCAAATCGGCGGGAGCGAAGCCGGCCGAATCCACCGCCACAACGAAGCTGGCGGAGCCTGCACCTGAGCCAAAACCAAAATCAGTCCTAGCCAAAGCAGGCGAGATCGCCATGTTCGCATTTTCCTTGGTACTTGCTATCGCGCTTTCAATATTTCTATTTAAATTTCTCCCGCTATGGATAACGACGGCGATCGAAAAAACCTCGATAACAATTCAAAAAAATTGGATCGTTTTCAATCTAATAGACGGCATCCTGAAAACATCTTTCTTTGTCCTTTATATCTTTTTGTTAAGTTTAATTCCAAGTTTCCAACGCATCTTCGAATACCACGGTGCGGAACACAAAGCGGTCTTCACCTACGAAAAAGCTCTTCCGCTCACAACAAAAAACGCACGTCGCCAATCTCGCTTCCATCCACGCTGCGGAACAAGTTTCATCCTCATTGTTTTTGTCATAAGCATTTTGATTTATACTTTTGTGCCGAAGCAGCCTGATTTCTGGACGAATTTAGGTCTTCGCCTTGCATTTTTACCGCTCATCGCAGGCATTGCTTATGAATATTTAAAAATCTCCGCCCGCTACGCTCATCACAAATGGACAAAACTTCTCGTAGCTCCAGGCCTTTGGCTCCAGCGTCTCACGACCAAAGAACCAAGCAACGACCAGCTCGAAGTGGCGTTAAATTCACTGAGAATTGCTCTGGAAAAAGAATCTACTTTAGCTACTTCGCCTCCGCCACTGCCGCATTAATATCCAAAGGAATGCCTGGCCCCATTGTCGAAGCGACGGCAATTCCCCCAATATATATGCCTTTTATACTCGCCGGCTTTACATCCAAAACCGCCTTAATAACAGCGATCAAATTCTCCTTCAATTTTGGAGAATCGAACGAAACTTTCCCGAAAACGGTATGTACGTTCGAAAGTTTATCAATTCTAAATTCAACCTTACCTTTCTTGATCTCCCCGATAGCTTTCGGGACATCGGGAGTAACAGTTCCTGCTTTTGGATTAGGCATCAGTCCCTTCGTTCCCAAAGTCTTCGCAATCTTACCAAGCTCTCTCATTTGTGAAGGGTCGGCGACAGCAACGTCAAATTCCAACCAACCTTTTTCGATCTTCGCGATCAATTCGGCGGTACCCGCCTCAACCGCTCCAGCGGCTTTAGCAGCCTTGATTCCGCCTTCGTCAACAAACGCAACAACGCGGACTTCTTTTCCGGTTCCATTTGGGAGAGAAACGGTCGAACGAATGTTCTGATCAGCTTGTTTGGGATCAACATTAAGTCTGAAGTGAACTTCCGCCGTTGAATCAAACTTTGTTGTGGAAGTTTTCTTAAGAAGCTCTACAGCCTCATCGACTGTATAAGTCTCCTTGTCCACGAGAGTTTTAGCCTCTCGGTACTTTTTACCGTGTTTAGCCATTTTGTTCTTGTTAGTGGTCGTGGCGGCCTTTTTTTTGTTGCGTTTCGCAACTGGCCTCCCACTGAAATATATTTTTTTTTAATCCTTTACTTCAACGCCCATGCTTCTGCATGTCCCGGCTATAATTTTCATAGCGGCGTCGATATCGTTAGCATTCAAGTCTCTCATTTTTTTCTCAGCGATTTCTTTCACCTGAGCTTTCGTAATAGTTCCGACTTTCTCCTTATGAGGAACACCGGAACCCTTCGGAATTTTCACGGCCTTCAAAATCAACGACGCGGCGGGCTCAGTCTTCGTGACAAACGTAAAACTTCGATCTTCTCTCACGGTAATCACCACGGGAACAATCGCGTCTCCCATATCTTTTGTCGCCTCGTTAAATTTGGCGCAAAATCCCTGAATATCAACTCCATGTTGACCAAGCGCGGAACCGACAGGTGGCGCTGGATTAGCTTTACCCGCTGGAATCTGTAATTTGATAATTTTCAAACCTTTTTTTACTGCTGCTGGTTTTGCCATTTTCAATTGTTCAAAAAATAATAATTCGAGTGCATAACGAGGGGCATTTTAGAGAAATCGATAAAAAAGTCAACTAAATCAAAGGTTCGCCAAAGATTTGCCGTCTTCCCCGAACTACCTCCCGTCCAGCATCAAAATCGAGATCAGATTTTTGATCTGGGGATGGTATTGTTTTGGATAAGAAAATCCGTAAATCTTTGACCCGACCCTAACAGTCAAAAACGCGACACTGTCTCTCCTCAAATCATTCATATAAAAACTTGCGTTTCCGAATTGATTGGTCTCATTAATTTCAATATCAACGCCCTCGGCAGCCCTGACTTTCAAAACGCTGTAAACTTCATCAATTTGCTCGGGATCATCGACAATCACAACATAAACTTTCGCAAAAGTTGTTGTTCCATTTGTAATCAAATATTTCTTCGAACTCACCCCAACCAAATCCCCAATACTCACACTCTTATATAGAAGCCCGTCCGGCTCTTCCTCCGTCATGTAAGCCCCAACAAAACCGCTATTCACGATC
>JBAZPI010000023.1:0-15359 GCA_041648305.1 Candidatus Altimarinota bacterium
ATGTGACCAACAGAGTACCTGATGAAGTACCCGGAGAGGCATCATCAACTCCACCGCCAAATCCAGAGGATTTAGTAGATTTAGTCGCTGGTGGAGAAATTAGCATTGATACTCTTCGGAAAGTTGAAGCGGATTTGCGCAAGACAGAAGAAGCGATCACAGCAAGACGAGTTGAGTGCCGTCAATTAATAGATAGCACAAAAATATTGCCTCGGTACTTAGATCTCTTTGACAGAGGTTGTGCCGAAAAATCAACTTTAAATCCTAGTGTAAGATGGATGCCCGTGGGAACCCCAGGGAAGGTTGTACGGCATCCAATGAAAAAGATAATAGGTCTCGTAATTGCCATACCTGGAAAAGATATTTTTATATGTAGATTTGGAGAAAATATAGAAAGATTAGAAAATCTTGGACACCTTGGTAGAAGAGGAAAAGAAGGGTATTACGCCATGCCAGATAGGACAGGGCCTAATGCTGACTATTTAGAGTTAGAATTTGCAGAAATCGGTGATGTAGAACTTCCACCAGGATAGTCCTGCCCCCAACCCATTCAAAACCAGGTGATTTTGTGTTACAATGACACAATTAAAAACAAAAGTATGAACGGAAGCGACATAGTAGGCTGGATAGAAAACCCGATACACAAAACCAATATCGTAAACGGCATTTCAAATGCTTTTTACGGTCATGATCTTTTAAAAACAGAATTTGAAAAAGTAAGAAATCCAGGGGAAGCATATACAGTTTACAGAACTCTTGGGCAGACATTAAAAAAAGAAAAAAGAGATTCACTTACAAGAAATCATAGGAAAGAGGATTTTACAAACATACCCGGAGAATCAGACTCCATATTATGTTCTTCGAATAGAGCGGCAGCATGTGAATTTTTTGCGGATGCAATCGAGCAGGGAAAAGTGAAGTATGAGTTTAAAGATGAAAACGATTGCACCGGTTGGTTAAAAACATTCGCGGTCATACACGATTGGGAGACCTATTTATTAAGTTTAGTTGCAGCAGTAGTGAATGGAAACGAAGAACATTTTGAGGAGAGATTGCCATCAGAAACAGGTGAATTCATTGTAGAAATGTTGAGCAGGGTTGACGGGTTGGCAGGCGGCCTGGCAAAGCTAAATGAAAAAAATCCACAATTCCCAGAACAGATTAGAACGGAAATTGAACAAGACTTAAGTTACCTCAATGAACGCTTAAATTATTTTATAACAAATTATAAAAACTTAACTATTGGTGAAGCGTCGATAATCTTAAAAAGTTTATTTCTTGCGGTGGCCGGGATTATATGCTCTTTAGAGGAATATTTATTTTTCAAACCAGATTCGGTCAAAACCACTATGGAAGGCATAAGAAAACAAGTTTTTACAACGACAGGTCCCAAACTAATTGCGCATTACAGGGATAAACCGCTTTATTAAACAAACTACAAGCCAACATAGACAGCCCTGCCACAGCAGTTCTAAATTTTAGCTTGTATAAAATTTTATACAGTTGTATAAAAATAATATAAACAAAATTTTATGTTTAATTTTCTTAAAAACGACAAGGGTCAGATCCTATCACTTTTTTTCCAAGACACTGAAAGAACGTATTACATGCGGGAAATTGCCAAAATTCTCAATAAAGAGCCCGGGTATTTTCAAGCTCATTTAAACTCTTTGGTGAAAGATGGCATTTTAAAAGATGAGAAAAAGGGACCGCTTCGATATTTTAGTCTAAATAAATCTCACCCGCTTTACGACGAAATTAAAATAATTATTTCAAAGACTTTTGGCATTGAGTCCAAGTTGAAAAAAATAGTAAACGAATTCGATAAAGTGGTATGCGCATTTATATTCGGATCAATCGCAAAAAATGCAGAAAACTCTTTCAGCGACATTGATTTAATGTTGATTGGAGAGGCGAACGAAGATTTGCTGGCGACTCTGCTGTCAGAAGCAGAATTTCACTTAAAAAGAGAGATCAGCTATCAAATTTACAGTAAAGCGGAATTCAGGAAAAAACTCAAAAATAAAAACGAATTTATAGTAAAAATACTAAAAGAACCCAAAATCATTTTAAAAGGTGATGTACATGATATTACAAAAGCTAATTGACGAAGAAAAATTGGAGAAATTTTCGATTTCCATCAACGAAATTAAATCAGGCTCTCTTTTGCAAAACAAAACTTCAACAAAAAAACTCCCGATAGCTTTTACGACGCAATTTTTACAAATATTTATGATGCAGCGCGATTGATAGCGGAATCTTTCATTCTTCTAAATGGGTACAGGGCAAGACTGAAAGATCATCACAAAACTGTAATGACGGCAACGATTGAGCTGATGAAAAATGAAAAAGACGTGGAGTATGTCCTAAAAAGACTGAATAAAATGAGAATGAAAAGAAACATAGTTGATTACAACTTGGAAACCTACGATATATCAGCCAGGTCCATAACTCAGGCGCTTGAAGACGTCGAGAAATTCAGCGAAAAAGTCATGGAATGTATAGGGGGAAAAGACCCGCAGCAAAGAATAAGATAAGCGACAAAATGGAGCCACCTGTCCGGCTCTGGACGAACGACCCACCGCTTAGCGCAAAGCAAAAATGGAGCCACCTGTCGGATTTGAACCGACGACCCACCGCTTACAAGGCGGTAGCTCTACCACTGAGCTAAGGTGGCCTGCGCAAGAGAACGAAGTTCTAATTGCGCCCTTTCTATTCCTCCCCCTTGGGGGAGGTTAGGAGGGGGTATGCCTATTAATCTTTCCCAAAGCCAACCAATCCTATCTAAATAGCTTTTCCCTGTCAATTTTTAAATTTTTTTAGTAAGCTTCCAGGCGAAATGAACTTGCAAACCAAGAAAAAGCTCACCTCCCTCTTCCCCTCCATCCGTTTCAACGAACCGCTCGCCGCGCACTGCACATTTCGCATAGGCGGCCCCGCTGACGCATATATCGAAACCGCCGATCCAAGACCGATCCTCTCAGCCCTAAAAAAACTAAAAATCCCTTTCATCATTATAGGTGGCGGCAGTAATATCCTTTTCCACGACAAAGGTTTTCGCGGCGCAGTCATCCGCCTCACACCGCGCACCAGCACCAGCACTAGCGCTAACGTCAGCACGAACCCCAACGCAAGCGCAATCGCTTTCACTAAAACCTCCGTCACCGCTGACGCCGGCACCCCCCTCCAAACTCTAATAAAAAAAGCCTCACAAAAAGGTTTCTACAATCTCGCTGCCCTGACCGGAATCCCCGGTACTCTTGGCGGCGCAATCCGCGGCAACGCAGGCGCAAACGGCGCAGAAATCAAAGACTTCCTCATTAAAGCGCAAATTTTCAATCCAAAAACCGGCCGCACTCGCACAGTTACCCCAACCGTTCTCAAGCTTTCCTATCGCAACTCCGCTCTCAAACGCACTAACGAAATAGTCCTTCAAGCAACTCTCAAACTTTCGAAAGCCACCAACTACAAAACGCTCGCGCAAAAGCTTGCAAAAAAACGCACCCAAACCCAACCATATGGCCTCTCCGCAGGCTCGTTCTTCAAAAATCCCGATCCCAGCCCAAACAAACCGCACATGAAAGCGGGTTATCTCATCGACCAATGCGGCCTCAAAGGCAAACGCATAGGCGGCGCCCAGATTTCGTCCAAGCACGCAAATTTCATCCAAAATCTCAACGACCCCCATCACCCCGCCACCCAAAAAGACGTCCTTCGCTTAGCCGCTCTCGCCAAAAAAGAAGTCCGCCGCCGCTTCAAAATCACGCTCGAAGAAGAAGTTCAAGTCATTCCGAAAAATAATTACCCCACATAACGCCAAAAAATCAATCTAAATATTGTGTTTCAACCTGTTTTCTGGTATAATTCAACAATAGAAGTACCATAACCCATTCCTATGGAAATAAAAAAAGTACTAAAGCAGTGTTTGATTGTAACTGCATTGATTGTCGGAGCAGTAACTCTGATGTCAGCCATTCCGGCGACCGCATTCGCAGCATTAACCGAAGCAACAAATCCATTCAAAGACCTGCCGGGAGACCAAAATGTTAAACCGCTAGCGGTCAGGATCGTAAATTATGCTCTAACATTTTTGGGCATCATAGCCGTACTGATGATTATTTACGCAGGTGTTCGCTACATTACAGCTGCAGGTAAGCAAGAATCAATCGACATAGCAAAAAAAATTATTCTCTACTCCCTAATAGGCATCATCATCATTCTTCTCTCTTTCGCTATTGTTAACACAGTTATCGGTTCGGCAACTGGAGGAGGAGAAATCGTAACTCAGTAATAAATACAATAACCATATCCCTATGAAAACAAGCAAAATCATCAAACAAGTACTCATCGTCTTAGGTTTGATGACAGGAGCAATCGCTCTGCTTTCGTTCATTCCGGTAGCTTCTGCGGCTTTGATCACTCCTGGAGACGTTCCGGGCGAAATCGCGGCAGCAACAGGGGGTGAAGGATCTATTAGAGCTCTCGCTCTCAAAATTGTTAACTACTTCCTAACATTTTTGGGAATAATTGCAGTAATGATGATTATCTACGGAGGTGTCACCTACGTGACAGCTGCAGGTAAGCAAGAATCAATCGACAACGCAAAAAAAATCATTCTTTACTCTTTGGTTGGTATCATCATCATTCTACTCTCATTCGCAATCGTAAACACAGTTCTTGGCTCTGCCGGAGCAGGCGGAGGTGGTGGAGTAGTTCAATAAGCGCAAAGCGCAATAGATGCGTAATTTAAACCGTACTTGCCCCGTCTTCGATCAAAAGAAGCCGGGGCTTTTTGTTGTGATGCCCGGGCATCACTTACCCGCCAACCATACCCGGCCTCCACCTACGCCTCAACTGCCCCCACAACCTCCCTCTCCTCTCCCTCGACCTCCCCTAATGTAACCTCCCCCGAATCATTTTTCACAACAATCCTGTCCGAAAGAACTTCAACAATATTCTTCGCCGGAATCACACGCGAATCGCGCTGCAAAACCCCCAGAATAACCTTAGCCGTATAAATTTTATTCAAAATCAAAGCCCCGTCGTCGATCGTCAAATCAACAACCTTCCCAAGCGCCTTCCCGCCTAAAGTCACAACCTTCTTCCCCATAATTCCCATCCCTTCGTCCACCACTTTTCGAACCCTCAAAATATCGTCAATCCCGACAACATCCTCCATCCCCTTAATCAAAATCCCCTGCTTCATCGACAAAACATCCATCGGCGTAATAACAAGTCCTCTCCCAACCTCAAACGCAATCACCGCTCCATTAACAGGATCAAAAATCAAATCCCGCACATTATAAATCGGCCTCAAACTGTCAGGCGTGAAAACCGGCATCCCGATAATTTTCGAATATAATCTTTCCATACAAAGGAAATATACAAAAAATCTTGGCAAACTGAAATAGCAGTGTAAAATAGGCGTGCTCGCGAACCTCTTTAGCTCGCGGGTCTCCCGCGGCTAACGATGATCTGCCCGGTGAGTAGAAATTCTCTTCGGGGTGTAGCGCAGTTGGCTAGCGCGCATGGTTTGGGACCATGAGGCCCAGGGTTCAAATCCCTGCACCCCGACCATAGTTCCAGGAAGCGAAGCGATCCTGGAACATTTTACATACCCCCTCGAGGGGGTAGGGGGTGAAAAAAGCGAAGCCAAGGGCGTCCCTCCTACAACCACCTCTTCTTTCTCGCAAAGCTGATCATTAAAAGAGCCACCAGCATCATAAGCCCGAACATCACGAAAAATCCCCAAGGCGCCCCCAACCCCGGCATATAGCGGAAATTCATTCCATAAAGCCCGGCCAAAAAAGAAAGTGGCATGAAGATAGTGGTAATAATAGTCAAAACCTTCATGACGCTATTCAAGCGGTTACTGACACTTGATAGGTATATGTCCAACATCCCCGACACCGTATCACGATAAGTTTCCAAAATATCAATAACTTGCGTCACACGGTTGTAAATATCGCGCAAATAAATACGCGTCCCCTTTTTTATCAAAGGGCTATCCCCTCTTTCCAAAATATCCACCACCTCTCGAAGCGGCCACACAGCCTTGCGGATACCTAAAACCTCTTGCTTCAAATGATAAATTGACCGCAAAGTCTGCGGAGACGGGTTTTTCATCAACTCCCTCTCCAAAACTTCAACTCCGTCTCCAAAATCTTCCAACACTTTGAAGTAATTGGTAATAATGTCACTAATCAATTCATAAACCAAATAGTCGGTCCCTTCACGACGTATAGAACTTTTTTCTTTACGGATCAAACTGCGCGCATAGTCGAAAGCATCACCTCTCACTCCTTGCTGGAGTGTAATAACAAACTTTGATGCCAGTACGATACTCACTTGTTCACTCAGAAAAGAAAACTCGCTCGCGCTGCCGCCCGCACCGCCCGCACTGCCGCCATTGCCACCCGCCACCGCGACGCCACTCTTCCCGCCGTCTTTTTTATCCGGCGTCAGCATTTTCAAAACAATATAAATGTAATCATCCGTAATTTCTACTTTCGGTCGCTGATTGGGATTAGTAATATCATCCAAAATAACGGGATGCAGGTCAAATCCAAGACCCAACTCTTTCAAAAAATCCAACGGTGGAACATTGTCTATATTGATCCAAGTCACCTCCGGAGTATTTTTGTAACGAATACACTCATTCAAATCACGGAATGTTTTTTCTTCCAGATGCTTCTCGCTGTAATCAATGACACTAATTAAATTCTTCTGCGACCTCTCGGCCCTGACACGCCCAACCCTGGCACGCCCGGCCCTAGCACGTTGTTTTTTTACAGGCATAGGATATAAGGTTAAGTTTCCATTGAGACAAAACCAATAGGCAAAACCAAACTCCCCCGATTATAACAAACAAACTCTCCTCTCGGCAAATTTTATCCCAAACTCTTTCTCAAAACAGCCGCCTCCAAAATATCCCCCGAGAAATCTTCTCCAAGCCCTCTTTTAAGTAAGATATTTGAAGTTACATTTCTATGCAGGAAATGATGGTCTTTCTTTGGTCCAAACTCAATTCCCAGAATCTCCCCGCACAAGCGAACATCTTCCAAAACATCGCAAGCCCAACCCAAGCCATCGCCAGCCAACCTCTCTAAATTTTCCATATTCAAAAATTTCCCTGCATGTGTAAGTTCCCAAACCAAAGTGAAGAAATGTTTGTCGATCAATTCGCCCCAGCCCATATCCTTGGCTTTCTTAAGCCCTCTTCCGGTCCCAATAAATTCCGGAGGCACGCCCAAAGAATAACATGCCGCAGTGAACTTAATAGCTCTCGGCAGCCTAACTTCTCCGGTTCCCCTACTATACCCAAAGAGTCCAACATGCTGCACGCGTTCACGCCTGTTCGGCACAAACCCAGCCATTTCATTTATCAACGGAGCGAAATTTTCAATTGTCTTGGAATACAAATTGCTAAACATCTCATTCACCTTAATAAGCTCAGCAAACTCCTCATCGCCAAAAGTAACCTTCTTCGCATCCGAACACTCGGCCTTAATGTACTCAAAAGCGCTTCGCACCTGATCAAGCGGATAATCATATCTGAACGCGGACTGAATGGTCACAGTTTTCGTACCGGCATACTGCTTCAAGCTATTCTCAATATTTTCCGGATTTATTCCTCCGCGGAAAGGCAACGACCCAGTCCCAATGATCGGATAAACAGGGATCCCAAACTCATCGCCAATCCTGTAAAACTCCCTCAAAGCCATATGTGTAGCCAGTACTGCCGGCACAAACCCGGCATTCAACGCCGGATCCGAACGAGCGATAAACGCCCTTAAATATGGCGGCAAAAAGCCAAATCTCTCGCGATGCCCTTCCAAAAAACTTCGCAATACCGAAGCGCACCCGGCCAAATCGCTCACGCTCTCAAACAAAGGAATTATATGAATATATCCCTCTCCAAACTTTTCCTCATCAAAAATACTTTCGTGAAGTTTGGCGGTTTTCCTGAAAGTCTCCTGAATATGTCCAAGTTGATCCGCTGACTTCGTCATTGGCAAAATCAATTCAAACACCGACGGCGTATACAACCCCAAAGACTTCGAAAATTCCGCCGCGGACAACACGCTCATATACGCCCGGGCCAATTTAAAAGTTTTTTCCTCCCAAATATTCGGGATGCGCAGCGTTATAAACTTGTCTCGCCCAATCTGCTGCTCCTTAAAATACTCAAAATATTGAGACAAAAGTTTTTCAATCATAGCTTCATCCGCGAACTTTCCCTCCCAATCCCACATATATTCGTCGCATCCAATATCCTTGAAACAATGATAAATCTCCTCAGCCTCCTGTTTCGAATGAATAAACGCGTCGTCTCCCCAAAAAGGTTTGCCGGCATTGTCGGGATGTTGCGTTCCCATGAGTATCGGGATCTTTCTGTTAACTTGTGGATCAAACATGCTAAGATATTACAGCAAATTAAATTTCACTCAATGGCGAATTCTGAAACAAAAATCTTTTTGAAAGAAAAAAGAGAAGTTCCTGTCCAAAAGGGTCACCCCTGGGTTTTTTCAAATGCAATCGCCAGGGTCGACTCAGCCCCCCAAAACCCGGCTCAAGCCTCCCCAATCGTCGAAGTCTATTCCTCAAAACAGGAATTTTTGGGTCTTGCGACCTGGAATAAAAGAAATTCAATAAGCCTCCGTATCATCTCTCGCGACAAAAATCAGAAAATCGACACCTCCTTTTTCGCAAAAAGATTTGCCGAACTTCTCGAACTAAAAACGCGATTTCTCCCCGACAAAACAAATGGATTTCGCATTGTTCACAGCGACGCGGACTACATGCCCGGACTAATAGTGGACAAGTACGACTCTGTCATCGTTTTCCAGATCCACACCGAAGGAATGGAATTTTTCAGAAACGAAATAATTGAAGCTCTGGAAAAAGTGTTCAAGCCTAAGGCGATCATTGAAAGATCCGACGTTGAAGCGCGCAAGCAGGAAAATTTAAAGCCGCTCCCACCCAAAGTACACAAAGGCGCCTCCAGCTCGCCAATCGAATTTGAAGAAAACGGAATCAAATTTTATGCAGACCCGATCAACGGTCAAAAAACAGGATTCTTCCTCGATCAAAGAGACGCGAGAATCAAGACGATGCAAATCGCAAAAGGCAAAAAAGTCCTGAATTTGTTCGGATATACCGGCGCTTTCAGCATATACGCCCTAAAAGGCGGAGCGGAAAAAACAGTCACGGTCGACGTCTCAGAAAAAGCCATCGACCTCGCAGAGAAGAATATGAAATTAAACAAAATTAGCCCGAAAAAATCGGAACTTATTTGCAAAGACGTATTTGATTATTTAAATACCATGGAGGGCCCTGGCGGGGAGAAAAAAGACCAATTCGATCTAATTATTTGCGACCCTCCGGCATTCGCGAAAACGGCAAATGACGTGCAAAACGCTTTCAAAGCCTACGTTGGTCTGAACAAAAGGTGTATGGATTTGCTTGATTTGGGCGGGCTCCTAGTCACAAGTTCGTGCTCAGGCAGAGTAACGCTCGATGATTTCCTAACTATGCTTAAAATCGCGGCGGGCCAGGCAAACAAGGATTTTAGAATTTTAGACACGATCGAACAACCCTCCGATCACACGTCGAAAATTTCCTTTCCGGAAGGCAGATATCTAAAAACTCTGGTTCTGGAATGCATTAACAAGTTCTAGCCATGCCAAGACATTCCACGCCTCCAATTTCGCTAATTTCACTTGGCTGCCCAAAAAATTTAGCCGACTTAGAGGCAGTCGTCTCACTAATCTCCAACCCCAAAATCGTAGAGGAATCCAAAGCGGAAATAGTTCTGTTGAACACATGCGGTTTTCTCAAAGCCGCAAGAGCTGAAGTTTTCACCACTTTAAAAAAACTAAAAAATAAAAAAGTCGTAATTTTAGGATGCTTGAGCAACCACTTCACTCCCCAAGTCCAAAAAACTTATCCCCAAATTTACGCGGTAGTCTCAAGCGCGAATTACAAAAAAATCGATCAAATCATCAAAGGCGTCGCAAAAAACCGCCGCGTCACGGCCCTATCAAAAGAGCCAATCATCTTCGAAAATCCAATCGGCAAATCACTTCTTTATCAAAGATCCTACGCGTACGTAAAAATAGCCGAAGGCTGCGATAACAGATGTACATACTGCCTAATCCCCTATTTGAAAGGCCATTTCAGGAGCAGAAAAATGCCAGACATCCTCAACGAAGTAAAATCTCTTCTCAAAAAAGGAATAAAAGAAATAATTCTCGTCGCACAAGACTGCGGTTACTACGGAGTAGATCTCTACAAAAAACCATCTTTAGCAAAACTTTTAAAACGCATCATGGCGATAGGCGGTGCCAATGTCCCAAGCGGCCACTTCATAGTACGCGTCCTTTACGTCTACCCGGAGCGGATCACCGACGAACTTCTCAAAACGATCAACTCCTTGAAACACGTCTGCAAATACCTCGACATCCCGCTTCAGCACGGTGACCCAGAAATTCTCAAAAAAATGGCTCGCCAAAACAACATCCAAAAAACTCTCGCTCTGATTTCGAAAATCCGCAAACGTGTCCCCGGCATAGCATTACGTACCAGCTTGATCGTGGGCTTCCCCGGAGAAACAGCAAAGGCCTTCGCAAACCTGAAAACTTTCCTCAAAAAAATTAACTTCAACCACGTCGGAGTCTTCGAATATTCTCGCGAGCGCGGCACTCCTGCCTACAACTTCCCAAACCAACTCCCCGAGCGGACAAAATCGCAAAGGCGCAAAGAACTCATGCTCCTTCAGCAGCAAATCTCTCTCGCAAAAAACGCCTCCCTCATCGGTAAAACACTACTCTGCCTTTTCGATCACGCAGACTACAAAAAGAAGCACCTAATATTCCGATCACAATACCTCGCCCCGGAAATCGACGGACAAATAATAGTCCCATTCAACAAAGTGAAAGAAAAAATTCACCTCGACAAATTCTATGACAAATTCTATAAGATTTTAATAAAAAAAGCCTCGCCCTACGATCTCGAAGGGGAATTACTTCGCAGTCCACCGCGTCAAACTCTCCCTAATCATTAGCATCAATTTCTTCATCCGGCAATTCGGTTACTCCGCTGGCAAGACTGTCCGGACGAAGTGTTTCGATATGCCAGAGCACATTGCGTACGAAAGATTCTTCACTTCCGGCTAATTCTCCAGGAACATCGTAAACCCTCATTACTCTGTCAATTACTTTTGCACCCAGTGTTGTTTCCAGTGTAGGCCAAACAGGATCGTCTCTAGAAACACACCTGGTGAGCAACTCTAAAATACGGATATTAACGGGCTGGGTCATAATTTTGGGAATTAATAACGATTTTGCTTTCTCCCTATCCCCGCGGGCTAAAAGCAAACTAACGAGAACACGAATTATCACGGCGTTATCGGGCTTTCTAATAATAAGCTCTTGGAGTATGGGTTCTGCTTCGTCGAGTCTTCCCTGCAACCATAACACCGTTCCCTTGAAAGTGGCCGCAATATGGTCGTTAGGATCAACCTTTAAAATGGCTTCGATACAGCGCAAGGCTTCCGGATAGTTTCTCTGTGCCAGAAAAATATTTGCTCTAGTACTTAAAGCTATCACCCCATCAGGATTTGGCATTTCGCTGATGCATTCTCCCGCGCTCTGGACATCCCCGTCTATTAGGTAAGTTTGTGCCATCAAAGCTGTTGCTATTTCGTCTTCAGGGTACAGTCCCAACACTTTACGCAAATACGATTGCGCTACTCTAGAATTTTTTTCAACCAAGAAAGTTTGCGCAAGACCAGTCAAAATAGTTTTACTGGTGGGTTTCATTTCTAAAGCTTCTAAAAAGTACCTTCTTGCTTCTACGGGTCTTTTTTCCTCCAAGTAGGATCGCCCCATGAGGGTTGATGTGCCGCAATTGCCTGATCTTCTTCCCGCCACCGCCTTCGAACCTCTGGAAAGACACGTTCTAGCTTCTTCGCACCTTCTATCGTCTATCAAAAGTACTGCTTTATGGCGCAATAGATCGGGCCTGTCGGGTTGTTCCCTTAGAGCATCGTCCAAACAGCGGTGAGCCTCTTCGGATCTTCTTAAAGCTCTAAGAACTGGAATCCTTAAACCCCATCCGTTTTTATAGGCATGCCTGTCTTTTTTTGTTCCTCTTGTTCCCTCACGGGTATGTTTGCGTTCTAGTTCTAGTAGTCTATCGAGATACTGTAAGACATTGTCTAATTCTCCTTTTAAGTAATAAGTTTTTCCCAAAGAACACAAGGCGTAGGCATTATTGGGATCCAATTCTAGAATTTTAAAATTATAACCTATGCTTTCTTGAGTTTTCTGCTGATATATACAAATCCTTACTAGAAGCACTAAAGTTCGTACGTTTTGAGGCTCAATTTCATGGGCTCTTGTGCAGAGTTGGTGGGCAACTTCTAGATCCCCTCTTGAACAAACAAGCAAATACGCTTTATATGCTAATGCTTTAGTGTTGTCGGGGGTACTGCTTAAAACTTGATCCGTGATCTCAATGGCCCCTTTGTAATCTTTAAAATCTTTCTCGAGTATTTTAGCTTTTTGGAAAAGTATAGATGGGTTGTTCGGATCCAACTTTAGAGCCTCGTCGTAGAGAGCTATAGTCTTGCAGTATGACCTTAAAGAGGTAAAAATTCTTGCACGACAACAGAGTAACTCTGCATTTACACCACGTTCTGTTTCAGCCTGATCCAAAACCGAGAGGGCTTCAGCACATTTATGTTCTCGCCGCAATGTTTCAGCTTGGGCGATAACAGGGTCAAGGTCAAGGTCGTTGGCTGGTTGTGTTGGTAATGATGACATAGGTTGCTCACCCTAATGTTTTCCAGGCTGGAAGTCAAGGTATACACGACGTGAATTGCGGAATTAAACAGATCAAGAACCAGGTGCATGCTAGACATATAGCATGTCTATGTTTTGTTTTCCCGGTCAGCAAAAATCCCAACCTGTAAAAAAAACCTGACCGGGAAGATATAAAACAACCATTGCATCTGGCAACCATGTGCGATCAGGCGACAGATTAAAATTTCGCAATTCACGCATTTTAGAGTCGTCTTGCCGTTTATACCGCACTCGAATATACTTTGGACACTTTACGGCAGCCGCCGTCAGGCGGCACGAATATCGGGGTGTGGCCCAGTTAGTCCAAGGCGCATGCATGGGGTGCATGAGATCGCGGGTGCGAATCCCGCCACCCCGACCATAGACGCCGAAGGCGTCCATTTCTCTTCCTCCCCCTCAGGGGGGAGGCTAGGAGGGGGTGAGTAAAAGCGAAGCGATCCTGGAACAGTCTACATTCCCCCTTGAGTAGCGACAGAAAGCGTCAGCGCTTCAAGTCGCCTCTACATTAGGCAGGGGGGTGATCCTCAAAGCATCCTCCAATTATATTCACTTAAACCCCGGACCCACGAAATGAAAATCATCCATAATCGTATTGGTCTTTGGTAATATTTTTAATATTTTTACTCTGTTCCCAGCCTCGTCGTCGAGAGTATCGCCTTCCTTGGTAAACTCATTTTCATTCAGCATCATTTTTGCCACATCGAGGCCCAGGAAAATTGGCAAATATTTTTCACCGTTCACTACAACTGGTTCAAAATCAGAAATTCCCATGACTTTCTTGTACTGTTCAGGAATATTATTCCCATTAACAACGTAAAAGAAATCCAAAGCTGTTTCCTCATTCATAACTTTTATATTCGTAAAAGTGGATATTCTCGCGAAGGTAGATCTATTTATAATGTGATAGTCATCGAGCATCGTCCCGGTTTTTTTCAGAATGCCAACAACTTTGATGTTTTTGATCCCAAAGAAATCATTCAAAGTGTCTCCTGCGCCAACGATCAGTTCCTCGTCTTTCATCATTTTGGCTTCGGCATAACCCAAAATCATCTCGTTACTGCCAAGTTTTAGCGCACCCTCTTCGGCCTCGACTCCATCTAAATTAAATTTATCTACCCCCAGAAATAGTTTTGGAGAAGTTTCTGCAAAATTTAACTTTGTTTTTCCACCGCTGATAAATTTAGCAATATCGGTTTGAATTTCTAACGTTTGGCTGTCGTTAAAACCGCCCACGGCAGTATCTGCCATTTGAGAACTTAATCTCCCAAATTGAATGAATACAAAAGTAAACAAAATCGCCATTACAAACGGGGCAATAATTGAAAGATAATTTCTTTTCCCGGGTCTGAAATTTTTCAGCATCAACGAGTTTGTAACCACAGAAATTGAGCTGAATGCCATGGCCAATCCGGCAAGTTCAGGACGCAACACTAGGCCTAGACCTGCAAACACACGGGCAGCGATTGGGATTCCAATCACGTTGTAAAATAAAGCAAAGAACATGTTTTGCCTGATTTTCCCAATCGTTTCTTGTCCCAAATCAAGCGCAGTCAAAACATCTTTTAAATCATCTTTAATTATTACAATTCCACCAGTCTCCATGGCTACGTCCGTGCCACTCCCCATGGCGATTCCAAGGTCTGCCTGAGCCAAAGCCGGAGCATCGTTGATGCCATCTCCAACCATCGCAACTTTAAGACCTCTTTCCTGTAATTTTTTAATCTCATTAGCTTTATCTTCCGGCAAAACTTCCGCCAATACGTTGGTAATACCAGCAAGCTTGGCGATAGCATCGGCGGTTCTTTTATTATCACCGGTGATCATGTATATCTCGAATCCGCGTCTCTTCAATTCTTTTACGGCTTCCACGGAACTTTCCTTCAATGTGTCAGCAACTGCGACGAGTCCCAAAACCTCTTTGTCAGAAGTCAAAATCATTACAGTCTTTCCTTGTTCTTCCAATTTGCATATTTTCTTCTCAATCTTAGAAGCATCTAAATCGGCGACATCAGAAACAAGTTTTCGATTTCCCAAATAATATTTAATTCCGGCAATATTTCCTTCCACTCCATGTCCTGGAATGGCTTTAAATCCCTCGGTTTCCTTTAAATCCACGTTCCCCTCTTTAGCATAATTGACGATAGCCTCGGCCAAAGGATGCTCGGATAATTTCTCAAGACTGGCAGCAATAGAAATAATTTCATTTTCGTCTAAATCTCCAGCTGCAACAACGTCGGTTACCTCCGGCTTTCCTTTTGTTAATGTACCGGTTTTATCAAACACCAAAGTGTTAACTTTACACGCCGCCTCCAAAGGTTCTCCACCCTTAATCAAAACTCCATACTCGGCGCCTTTTCCTGTTCCAACCATGATAGCTGTAGGAGTAGCCAGTCCCAAAGCGCAAGGACAAGCTATAACCACCACGGAAACAAAAGCCATCAGACTAAATGTTAGTGAAGCCTGTAATACGAAAAACCACACGACAAACGTCAA
>JBAZPI010000024.1:0-15288 GCA_041648305.1 Candidatus Altimarinota bacterium
GTGAGGACTCCGCGTTTTTCTTCTGTTATTTGAACTTTTGGGTCGAGCACGCGCGCAGAATTGCGGATCGCTTTATTAAAGAGGCGTTTTTGCCACAGCCAATTGAACCAGTCGAGTTTTTCGATGTCGAAAATTGCTCCTGCTTTGTGTACGCGATCCAAAGAAAATCGCTCTTCCAGTTCGGTGAGGCTAAAAAGTTCATTTTCTTCGCCTGCTCCCGGATGCCAGCCCAAAAGCGCGACGAAATTTATAATGGCTTCTTTGGTGTATCCGTCATTTATGTACTCTTCAACTGCGACGTGGCCTTGGCGCTTACTGAGTTTGCTTCGGTCCTTATTGAGTAGTAGGGGAATGTGCGCGAATTCCGGCTCTTTCCAGCCGAACGCGCGATATAGGAAGATGTGTTTTGGTGTGGAGGGAAGCCATTCCTCGCCTCTAATGACGTGGGTGATTCCCATTAAGTGGTCGTCGACGACGTTTGCGAGATGGTAGGTTGGGAAGCCGTCGGATTTCACTAGAACTTGGTCGTCGATGATTTTGCCGTCGAATTGGATGGTGCCGCGAATCAAATCTTTAAATTTCAATGTTTCGTATGGAATGCGTTGGCGAATCACGTGCGGTTCGCCTGCAGCTATTCGTTTTCTGGCTTCTTCCAATGGGATTTCGCCGCATTTGCGATCGTACATTGTTGCTTGCTTGGACTTTTCTTGGGTGTGGCGGAGTTCGTCCAGGCGTTCTTTTGTGCAGAAACAATAGTATGCTGCGCCTTTTTTGACGAGTTCGTCTGCGTACTTGCGATATATGTCGGAGCGTTGGGATTGGATATATGGGCCAAAATCGCCTTTTTGCTCGGTTTGCGAAATTGGGCCTTCATCGCGGTCTAGGCCAATCCAATCGAGAGTGCAAATAAGGGCTTCGGTTGCACCTTCAACGAATCTCTCCCGATCGGTGTCTTCGATGCGCAGGATGAATTTGCCTTTGTTTTTGCGCGCGAAAAGGTAGCAATAGAGAGCGGTTCGAAGTCCTCCTACGTGCAGATAACCGGTTGGTGATGGCGCAAAACGCGTTTTGATCATTTGGGGTGATTAGACGGAAGGTATGATAGCGGTTAAGGGTGGGATGGGCAAGGGTTGCGAATGGGCGCTGGATTTGATAGCTTTTGACTATGATATTTTTTGCTCTATTTTTTTATTTGTTCATTTCTTGGTGTTTGGCTCGTTTGATTGGGCGCGAGAGGTATGTTTCGTGGTGGATTGTTATTTTGATGAGTTTGGTTATTTTAACTGTTGAGGTTTTGGGGATGTTTAATCTGTTTGTTTGGTGGGCGGTAGTGGGGTTGGGTTTTGTTGGTGTTGTTTTGTGCGGATGGTTGATTCTGTGGAAGAAAAGGTTTGTGGTCTCCGAGGGTGAGAGCGTGGATCTCAAATCTTTTATTGTTTTACTTTTGATGAGCGGTTTGGCGTTTATGGTGGTTTTCTTTAATGGGTTGAGTCCGATGAGTGAAATTGATAGCGTTGGATATCATTTGCCGATAATGAGCAATTTTATTAGAACTGGTGGGGTGTGGGACGTTTTTCATGCCGGATTTGTGGGGCCAAATACTTTTTTCCCTGCGAATCATGAGGCTTTACAGTCCTTTTTGACGATGTTTGTGGGTGATATCAATTTGAATTTTATAGTTACGCTGCTTGGTGTGATTTTGTTTTACGTGGCTCTAGTGGATTTCGCGCGTGGGCGCAAGCTCGCCAGTTTTTTTGCTGTTTTGGGAGTCGTCTCTGTTCCTTTTTTGTTTGGACAATTCCTGAATGTGCAGGTTGATTTGTTCCTATTCTCTTTGTTTGGGGCGAGTGTGGTGATGATTCTCTCTTCTATTTTGAATAATGATAAGGGGGAATTGGCAAAGGCGTTTTTGGTTTTGGGATTGGTTGTTGGAACGAAGTACAACGGGCTTCCTCAAGTTGTGATACTGATCCCGCTTGTTGTTGCTGCGTTTTGGCATTTTAGAAAGTCCTTTAAGGGAGTTATTTGGATGCCTTTACTGGCTCTAGCAACAGGTTCATTTTGGTATATAAGAAATTGGATTGTAGCTGGGAATCCTTTGTATCCTTTTGGGATTGACTTGGGGTTTCTGAAATTTGAAGGGCATAAGAGTTTTATGAATGATTTTGTTGATACTTCGATATTGCATCATATAAATATTGATGGGGTGAAGAGTGTTGTTGGGAGTATTTTGAATCATCCTGGTTTTGGAGGCTGCGTCGGGGAGGTATATCTTTGGATATTTCCTTTTGTTTTGGGCGTGGCGGCGATTGCGGCTATTTCCGTGCTTTCAAGGAAGAAGAAGGGTGAGTGGAGGTGTGGCTTATTATTTTTAACTATGCTTCTTTACTTGTTTGTGGCGGAAGTTTTTTATTATATAAATTCGCCTTATTCTTTCACTCTTTGGAGTCAAACGATAAGGTATGCCGCTCCGATTTTTGCGCTTTTGCCGATTTTCATGGTTGTTTCGGCGTATTATTCTAAATTGAGTAGTTGGCTGGTTGTTCTCGGTGGGGCTGGTCTTTTTGCATACAACTTTTTGTTTAATAGTTTCTTGGTGGATGGCGCTTTTTTAAATCTTGTGGGGAAAAAATTAAATATGATTGGAATGTGGCCAGTTTTGGGGATGATTGCTTTGCTTGGTTTAGTTCTTTGGTTGGTGTGGCTGGCTGTCCATGCCAGGAAGTGGTGGGTTGCGGTGATGGCTCTCCTGCTGGTTGGTGTTTCGAGTTTCGTTTATCAATTTCCTGAAAATACCGAGTTTGATGATGAATTTATTGCCAGCAAGTCCGAGGAGTACAAGGAAATGCTCGCGCATTTAGAGATTCTGAGAGAAAGGTTGGTTGATGGGTTCGAAAAAATTGCACTTTCCGGCATTCTTCCTTATTGGTTTTTTGAGAGGGAGGGGTATGAACCTGTGTATGTAAATATTGACGGTTGCGTTGAGTGTAAATATTTTGATTATCGCAATGAAGAGAAGTCGGTTAGGGCGCATCCTGATGCGGAAAAATGGAAGGCGGCTTTGAAGGAAATGGATGTCAAATATTTATTAATTAATAGTGCAAAATACAGTGGTAGAGTTTATATGTACGAGGAAGATTGGGCGAAATCGGACAAAGAAATGTTCCATCTTTTATTAAGGACGGATTCTTTTAGGTTGTATGAAATTATTTTTTGAGAATGCTCAAAAAGAATGACGAGAAGACTGTTTGAAGGCCTATTATCATCAATGTTGAGGCGAATGCTACTAAGCTTGGTTCGTTGAGATTTTTGTATCCTGCTTGTGCCCATTCCAGTAGGACTGACAGATCTATTCCAAAACCTGCGAGGAACAGAAGTATCCCGAGGATTATGCCTCTTTCCAGAGTGAAAATCTGATAAAGTCTTGTGAGTGTTTTGTCCGGGACGTTGAAGGCTTGAGTGGCGGCGTATGCTTTTGCGTATAGGCCGATGTTGATTGTTTGGTAGCCTAAAATTGTCAAAAGGCTTCCAAGAAGCGCCGAGTGATAATCGAACAAGTGGCCGGCGATTGTTACCGGGCCTTGGATTAACGGGAGCAAAATTGCCAAGCCTATTAGGGTCAAGAAGCTTCCCGGGAGGATGAAAAGATATGTTGGGCTGTAGAGGAACATGAATTTTAAGTGTCTCCAGCCATCTCGCCATGTATTTAAGTGTGGGCACTTGTCTCGTTTGTCTTTGTAAAAAGTGATTGGAATTTCTTTGATTCTCATTTTAAGGAGGCCCGCTTTTATCATCATTTCCGATGCGAATTCCATCCCCGGCGATTCGAGTTTCAACCTGTCGAATGAATCTTTTGTGAGGGATCGCATGCCGCAGTTGCAATCCGAAATTCCCGGTTTGAAAAGTCTGTTTAATACGAAAGTTAAAACCGGAGTTCCCAAATATCTATGGAGGAAAGGCATTGCGCCTTTTTCTATATTGCCTTTGAGACGGGTTCCGATGACGATGTCATGATCTTCTCTGATATGTTTTACGAAGTCGTCTATTTCCTCGAAGTTGTACGAATCGTCGGCGTCGCCAATTATTATGTATTTGCCGCGAGCGGCTGACATTCCTCCTATTAAGGCATTCCCATACCCTCTCTGCTCTACGTGTACGACACGCGCTCCCAAGCTTTCCGCTATTTGAACGCTATTGTCAGTTGATCCGTTGTCTGCGACGATCACTTCTCCATTTATCCCTAGTCTTTTCAGAGTGTTGAAGCACTTGTTTATCACTATGGGAAGCGTTTTTTCTTCGTTCAGGCAGGGGATTACGATTGAGAGTTCGATTGAGGGGTTGGCCGAGGGGCCGATTGGCGTGTCCGTCATAATTTTGATTCAAATTTCCAGGCGCTTTCCACTATATCATAAATTGTTTTTTCAGGTTTCCACTTGAGAAGGTGTTTTGCTTTTTTATTGCTTGCTATTAATGTTTCCGGATCGCCTTTTCTTCGTGGAGAAATCTTGGTTTTGATCTTTTTACCCATGGCTTTTCCGCAAAGGTCGATGATTTCTTTTACTGAGAATCCTTTGCTTGATCCCAAGTTGATAACTGCCGATTCGTGGCGGGGGTCTTCTGAATTCAGGTATTTCATGGCTTTGATGTGCGCTTTCGCCAGGTCAACAACGTGAATATAGTCGCGAACGCATGTGCCGTCGGGCGTTTTGTAGTCGTCTCCGAATATGTGGACGATTTTATTTTGTTTTGCGAGTTTTAGGACGGTTGGGATCAGATGTGTTTCCGGATTGTGGATTTCGCCGAATTTATGATCGTCCGAACTGCCTCCGGCATTGAAATATCTCAAGGAAAGGTATTTTATCCCATATAATTTGTCGAAGTACCTCAAGCTCTCTTCGAATATTGCTTTGGTTTTTCCGTAGGTTGATATTGGTTTTATGGGATGATCTTCGTCTATGGGAATGCGCAACGGTTCTCCGTATACGGATGCCGATGAGGAGAAAATGATCTTCCTGCATCCTGTTTCGGCCATAACTTTTAGTAAATTAAGTCCGCCAAGCACGTTGTTGCTGAAGTACTTTTTTGGATTTTTCTCCGATTCCTCAACTTGGCTTACTCCCGCGAAGTGAATGACTGTATCAAACTTATATTTGAGAAAGATTTCCTTCAATTTTTTGTAGTCCAATAAATCAATTTCATAAAAAACGGCTTTTGGGTGAACAAGCTCTTTGTGTCCGGTCAATAAGTTGTCGATAATTACAACTCTAACGGGACTCTCTTTTGCGCCCGTTTCGATCAGTAATTTGACCGTATTTGAGCCAATATATCCGGCTCCTCCTGTAACAAGAATCTCTTTCATTATTTTTGATTATTCCTTAGTATCTTTGTTGTTTTTGCTTTAAAAATCAATATGATTAATTTTGCGGTTTTGAATGGAGTTTTGTTGGTGGCGAGTTTTCTTTTTGCGTTTAGATTTTTTGAGGAAGTCAGGAAGTCGTTTTTGGCGATGGCGGTTTATACTTTCTTCTTTTTTATTGTTTTGTTGATTGGTGTGCAGATCCTTGTCGGGATGTTCGGGGCTTTGGATGTTTGGGCGGTGTCTGGGGGGAGCTATGTTTTGGGTTTGCTTAGCGTGCTTTTTTTTGGAAAATATTTTTGGCGAAATTTTCAGTTTAGGCGGCCGAAGTTGAATACACTTTTGGTGGTTGTTTTGGGGGTTCTTGCGGTCTTTGGGATTGTTGAAGCGTTTAATGCGTTGATTCAGCCGGTTTGGGAATATGACAGTATCTCTTATCATTTGCCGATTGCGAGGTTTTGGGCTGTGGGCGGCGATTTGTGGAGAGTTTTCTTCTCTGCTTATGCGGGCCCTCTGGGATATTATCCCGGGAATGGAGAACTACTGACTTTGTGGACTATTTTGCCTGTTGGGGCTGATGTGCTCGCCAACATTCAAAATATATTTTTGATGTTTGTGTTTGCTGTTACCGGAGCCTATTTGTTGATTAGGCTTGGGGTCGGGAAGGTGTTGTCTTGGGTTTTTCCGCTGTTGTTTTTGACTTCTCCAATAATTTTGAAAGAGGTTGGAAATGCTCATGTGGATCTTCTTTTTGCTCTGACATTTTTGTATGTAATTTTGTTTGTTTATGAATACGTGAAAACGAAGGGGGCGAATTTCGCGACGAAATATATTATTCCGGTGTTTCTGGCTTTTGGGTTGTTCCTGGGAACAAAATATCTGGCGGTTCCTTACGCTTTTCTTCCTCTTGTGATTTTTGTTTTTTACTTTGTTAAGAATTTCAAGAGGGGAGTCAGGCTTAAGATGCTTAGGTGCTTGGGTTTTGGGATTGTCGGTTTCGTTTTAGTTGGTGGTTTTTGGTATTTGAGAAATTTGATTATTGCCGGAAATCCGGTTTTCCCTGCGGAGGTGAAGGTGGGTTCTTTAGTGTTGTTTGATGGATTTTCCGGATTGACGGACAAGATCATGGAGTGGTCGCTTTGGAATAATTTGGCTTCATTGGACTTTGCTGAATTGAAGAATATGGCTTTGAGGTATGTTTTTAGAACCGGTTTTCAGACGTTGGTTATTGGGTTTAGTTATGTTGTTTTAGTGGTGATGGTTGTGGTTAGAGCTTTGAAAAAAAGTTTTAATAAAATCGATCTTTTATTTTTGTTTTCTATTCCGTTTTTCTTCTACTTATATTTAATTTCTCCTTATACTTATAATGATTTCGACGCGAATATTAGGTATTCGGTACTGACTTTGCTGACCGGCGGGAGCTTGGTTGTTTATCTTATGAATCGGGTGGGTGTTGCTGGTGTTTTGAGATGGTTTTTGGGCGTTTTGATTGCGGGGTCGGTGGTTGGAACTTTGTGGGTGACTTTGGGGTATAGCGATTTGCCTCACGAAATCTTCAACCTCAGTTTTGTGGATGAATATATTTGGTTGTTTACGGTTTTTGTTTTGAAAATTGTTTTGATTGGCGTGTTTGCGTTTGTGGTTTTCGGGTTTAAAAGTGTGCAAAAAGTGGGGATTCTTTTATCTCTGGCTTTGATTCCTTTGGTTCTTTTTCTTGGCAATTCCGGGATTTCCGAAGTCAGGGAAAATGAGAAATTTGATGTGTTGAGGCACAAATATCCTCCCAATTTTGAAAGTTTGATAAATGGCTTTGAATGGGTGGAAAGGGAAGTTCCCGATGGGTCGAAAATTGCATATTCCGGTTTTCATTTTCACTATCCTTTGTATGGGGCTTATTTCCAAAGGGATGCGATGTATGTGAATATTAATAATTGTAGGGATTGTGATTATTATGACTACAGAGATAGCGGAAATGGCATTATGACCGATGCGGATATCAATTGGTGGTTCTCAAATTTGGATGGTTTGAGCATTGATTATGTCATGTTGTATGATCAGGTTGGTTTTATGAAATTTGAGCCTTCGTGGGTTCAAATTATGAGCGACAAGTTTGAAAAAGTTTTTGAAGACGGGGGCGTTGCAATTTATAAATTTTTGAACTAAAGCTAAAGGCATGTATTCATCTGATTTTATTGTAAATTTTCTTCTCTTTGTGTTTCAGGCGGGTTTGACGATTTTGTCAGCTTTTTTGATTGTTTCTTTGCTGCATGGAAAGATGAGTGCTGTTTCAAAAGCTGTTCTAGTTTTTTTGTATTCGTGTGCTGTCCCGATTTTTTTGATGACTTTTTTGGGAGCTTTTGGGCTTTTGAAATATCCTTTTGTTTTGGCGGCTTTGGTTCTTTTGAATGCTGTTCTTTTTTATTTGAAGCAGAGATTTAAGCGGAAATTTGAGATTAATTTACGTTTGAATTGGAAGGTTTTGCTTCTGTATTCACCTTTGATTTTGTTTTTGATTGTGAAATTTATTACCGCTTCGCAGTCGGGGGTTGTCGAGACCGATTCTCTCATCTACCACATCCCTTTCGCGGCGAAATGGCTTCAGATAGGCAGCATATGGGCTCCTTATTACACTGCGTATGTTGGGCCGCTGGGTTATTATCCTGGGAATCATGAACTTTTATCTTTGTTCGCTTTTTTCCCATTTAATGAAGATGTTTTGATTAATCTTGTCAATTTTCCTTTGTTTATTGGTTTTGGAGTCGTGCTTTATGCGTTGGCTCGCATGTTTGGACTCCGTGGCTGGAAAGCGGTGCTTGCGCCTTCGGTTTTTCTTTTTACTCCGATGATAATTCGACAGTGCGGGATTCCGCAGAATGATCTGTTTCTTATTTTCAGTTTGGCTGTCGCTTTGTATTTTGCTGTTCGCGGATATTTGGAAAAAGATTTCTCTTTTGGGAGTTTGTTTCCGGTTGGGGTCGCGCTCGGACTTTTTATGGGGACGAAGTCGTCCGGAGCTATATATTCCGGGTTGTTTTTGTTGATTATGACTGTGGTTTTATTGGTTCATTATAGGAAGAAAATGTGGATGTATTTGTCTTTGCCGTATTTGTATGGAGTTACGTTTTTGTTTGGCGGATTTTGGTATTTGAGAAATTGGATTTATACAGGAAATCCTTTGTTTCCATTGGATGTGAAGATTTTTGGGTTACATATTTTCCAAGGCTATGATTCGTTCGTGGAGGCCTATAGAAATTCTTCTTTGATCGCGAATTTTAGTTTTGATAGTTTTGGAGAAGTTTTTGAAAGCGCGATTTTGTCGATGGGGCCTGTTGTGGTGATCCTTGTTTTGGCTTTTCTGGGCGGGTGTTTGTGGCGGCGTAAATTTTCGCTGTTTTTGCTTTTGATACCTGTTGTGTTTTTGCTCTATTTAATCACGCCGTTTTCTTATTCGAATGTTTACCCGAATATAAGATATCTTTTGCCGTTCTTTTTGCTTTGTTATGTGGTGATGGTGGGGGTTTTGAAGAGGGGATATATGTTGGTTTATTTATTGAGTTTGTTTGGATTTCTTTTGATCGCAAAGCAGAGGAGTTTGCTTGAATATATCAATGATTATGTTTTCTATGATATATCTTGTATTTGGCTTGCTCTTTTGATTGGAGCTGCGGTTGTTGGTTGCTTTTTATTGTGGAAAAGATGGAAAGGGTGGGGAGGAAGAACTGTTCTTTTGATTTTAATTGTATTTTGTTTAGGACTTTTCTTCGATAAAAGTTTTATTTTGAGAGAAGAAAAAGGTTACGACAGCTTCATCGTTTTTGACTCGTATATCTACAATGAGGACATGGTTGCGGCTTATAAATTTGTTGATAAGAATGTGCCGGAGGACGCGAAAATCGCTTATACAAGAGGTGCGGCGCATTTGTCTCTGTATGGAAAGCATTGGGGAAGAGAGGTTGATTATATAAATATTAATGATTGTGGGGACTGTATTTATCACGATTTCAAGGATTCGAAAGATTCGATCTTGCGAGATCCTAGTGAAGAGAGTTGGCTTGAGAACTTGGCGGCTAAAGACAAACAGTATTTGGTGATCTTATCGAGGTATTTTGATGATTCTGGTGGCATTCCTTTTTATGAGTTAGAATGGGCTCAATCGAATCCTGAAAAGTTCGAGTTGTTGTTTAAGCAAAATGATACGTATGTTTATAAAATCAATTAAAGCTGTTTACGCAAAATTTAGACAGTTCTTCAAATACTGTGTTGTTGGGACGATTAGTACAATTATCGATTTAGGTTTTTTGTATGTTTTTGTTGAATATGCCGAGATTGCGGTTATTCCTGCGGCGACGTTGTCGTTTTTGATGGCTGTTGCTAACGGTTTTACTTTTAATAAGTTCTGGACTTTCAGTAGTAAGTCCAGGAATTACAGAAAGCAGTTTGTTAAATTTCTACTCGTTGCTTTGGTCGGGCTTTGTTTGAATACGGCTTTCATGTATCTCTTCGTCGAAATTCTTTTTATCTGGTATATGTTTGCGAAGGCGATGACTTCTTTGATTGTTCTTATTTGGAATTTTCTTGGGAACAAGTATTGGACATTCAGGTTTTTTGAAAGGGTGCTGCATATTCCATCTGAGTTTGAGCGTGATGTCTCGATCATTATTCCGGCCTATGATGAGGAGAGGAGGATATCCGCGACTTTGGTTGCTGTTAGCGATTATTTGAAGCGAAAAGGTTTGAAGGCCGAGGTGTTGGTTGTAGATGATGGGAGTAGCGACCGGACTTGTGAGGTTGTTAGGGGTCTTGGGATGGATGGAGTTTTGGTGATTGAGAGTGGGAAAAATTTTGGAAAGGGGCATGCGGTTAAGTTGGGGGTTGAGCACGCGCGGGGCGAATACGTTCTGTTTATCGATGCTGATAATTCGACTCCTATTGAAGAACTTGATAAGTTTTTGGGGATTATCGAGGAAGGGTATGACGTTGTGATTGGGTCGAGGTACTTGAGGGATAGTAATGTGCAGATCAGGCAATCTAAGCTACGAGTTCTGATCGGCCGGGCCGGGAATTTGTTGATTAGGACGTTTTTGATTAACGATATCAGGGATACGCAGTGTGGATTTAAGCTTTTTACGCACAAGGCTGCGAAGGAGATTTTCTCGAGGCAAAAGGTGCACAGATTCGGGTTTGATATGGAAGCGTTGGTTATAGCTGGGAGTTTGGGGTACAAGATTAAGGAGGTGCCGGTGAGTTGGTTCAATTCTTCGGAAAGCAGAGTTAGGCCTATTAAGGATTCGCTGCGGACACTACGGGATTTGTTTTATGTTAAATTGAACTTGTGGAGCGGAAGGTACTCATCTGACGATTAAAACCAGTAGTTGGCGTATGAATGTGAAAAAAATAAACAAAGAGGTTTTTATAGTATTGGGGCTAGTGGTTGTGGGAGCCTTTTTAAGATTCTACATGATACTGGAACTCCCGTGCGGTCTTTTCCCGGATCAAGCAATCAGCGGATTGGACTCGATACGGTTTTCCAATGGACTTATTTCTCCAATAATAGGTGGAAATGAAGGATTGTTTGTTTACATCACAGCCTTAAGCCATCTTCTATTCGGAACAGGTATGTGGCAAATATTCATAGTTTCAGCTTTCCTGGGGACGGCGACTGTCGCAACAACATACCTTGCCGTAAAAGAATTTTTTGGGAGGAATATCGCATTCATAAGTAGTTTCATCCTAGCGGTTTCCGGCTGGCACATAGCGCTGTCTCGCAATGGGTTTCGGGCAATACTTGTTCCTCTTATAATCTCACTGCTTGCATACCTTTTGGCAAAAAGTATGAGGAGCAAAACAGGCAAAGAGAAAAGTCTCTTTTACAGCTTAACGGCAGGTGTTTTTGCCTTGGGATTTTATACTTACAACGCTTACGTATTGTTTGTGTTTGGGGTTGGGTTGGTTTCTTTATTTTTACTCTTCAAATACAGGCGAGGACTTGGAGCTTTTATTAAAAATAATAAAAAATCCTTACTTCTAGCATTAGGCGCTTTTACGCTCGTGATACTTCCAATTGCTCTATTTATTTTAATTTTCCCTGAAAAATATTTCATGAGGGCGGGTCAAGTCTTTGTTGAAACGGGCAGCCTTATGCTTCAAAACTTCTGGCAAACTGTCGTAGGGATTTTCACGCACGGAGATGCTAATTGGCGGCACAATCCATCTGGTGAGGCTATGTTATTTGTGCTACTAGTCCCATTCTTTTTTGGCGGTTTTTTGTACAGCTTATACAAGAGAAGGGTGTACTTAGTAATGGTGGTTATCTTTCTTGTAATGTTCTTGCCAGCGATATTAACAAATGAGGGAACTCCACCTCACGGTTTACGGTTAATTGGGATAATTCCAGCAATTTTTGTTTTTGCAGCAATTGGACTGAGTTTTCTTCTAAAGCCCAAAAATGAGGTGTTGAAGTTGGTTGGCTGTGTGTTGTTGGTGATAATTTTGGGATTTACGGCTGTTAATGGATATCAAAATTATTTTAAAGATGCTCCTAATTCTTTGCATTATTATAACGATTTTCGCTGTGATCTTACGGGAGCTAGTAGTTATGTGAAGACGGAGCCAAACACAGTAGTTATCGCTGACTATTTTACTTTTCAGACCATTCGTTATCTGCTCTATCCATTGGAAATTGATTATATTGAGCCTGCAAGTTTTGTTGAAAACTTTAACGAGACCGACTTTTCGGGTAAAAGCTTGATGCTGCTTTCTTCCTTCAGAGAATTTGATCAAGCGACTATCGATTTTTTGCTTTCGAAAAATTTCATTAAAGAAGAAATTAAAAACAGATTTGGATCAATTGATTACTATATTTTTTATAAGCGATTTATTTCTGACGATTAGTTTGCCATATTCCTCTATTTTGACTATATTTGTAGCACTGTATTTGTAGCACTATGAGAAGAAGAACATACGGAAGAAGGGCTGTGTCCGGACGGGGAGGGGTTTCTCGAAAAATTGCTGTGTACAAATCAACTGCAAAGAGGAGGAAAAAGACCTCTCTTAAAATAAAAGTGAAAAAACAGATCGCTCGTGAGATTTGGGGTGTGGTTTTACTTGTGATTGCGGCGGTGACTGTTTTGAGTATACAAGGCGCTTTCGGGGTCGTTGGGGATATCTGGGTGAAGCTACTTAGGCCGATCATAGGGTGGGGGATTTACATTATTCCCGCACTTTTTATTATTGGAGGGTTTATGATTTTTCTTTCGAAGAAAGTTGCGTTTGGCGCGAGCAGGATTTTTGGGATGGTACTGTTTTTGATTTCTGTTCTTGGAGTTTTGCATATGTCGGTGCCGATTGAGAGTATCTTGGAGTATGCGCGGGCGGGGAGTCATGGCGGATATGTCGGATTTGTGACGAATTTCTTATTTAAGCAGATTTTGCATATTGGGAATGTTGGAACGGGGGTTGTTTTTGTGGGTGTGTTTTTGGTTTCGTTGCTTTTGACTTTCGAATCGTCGCTTAGAGCTATTTTCAGAGCGGTTACGCCGAAAATTACTATTGAGATCGATAAGTCGGCCGAGAAGGCTCGCGGTGGGCGTCAGCATGGAGGGATCGACGAAGAGGATGATTCTGAGAAGATTGGACTTTTGGGCCGATTGATGGGGAAGAGCGAGGAATCGGCTGAGGAAGTCGAGCCGTCTGAATTGATGATTAAAAGGGCGATTGGCACGCATATTGATGATAGTGGTTCTTCTGAGGATCCGGACGAGATTGCGAAGAAAAAAATTGCCGAAAAGCTTGAAAGTGAAGTTCAAGGTACTCAAAGTGGTACGCAGGCTGGGCAGGGCGCGAAGAGTAGCCCGTCTTTAGCCGGGCAGGCGGGCGGGTCGAAATTCGAGGAGGAGCTTTCAAAAGCTGCGAAAAAAACTGCTGATAAAGAGGTTCTTGAATGGGAATTTCCATCGCTGGATTTATTGAATCCCACGGTTACCGATATTCAGGCCGATGATACGTTCTTGAAGAAAAGCGCGGAAGGTATTAAGGACAAATTGGAGCAGTTTGGGGTTGATGTGACAATGCAGGAAGCGAATGTTGGGCCGACTGTTATTCAATATACGCTTAAGCCGGCTGAGGGAGTGAAGTTGTCGAAAATTACGGCGCTCAAGAGTGATATTTGTATGGCTTTGTCCGCGAAGGCGATTCGTATAGAGGCGCCGATTCCGGGAAAGGGGCTTGTTGGAATTGAAGTTCCAAATGACCATAGATCGAATGTTCATCTTCGTGAGATCATTGAGAGCGACGCTTTTGATATTATGAATTCGAAGCTTCGTCTGCCCCTTGGACGTGACGTTTCCGGCAATCCGATTGTTGCTGATCTGGAAACGATGCCACATCTTTTGATTGCTGGGGCTACTGGAAGTGGGAAATCGGTTTGTATGAACGCGTTTTTGCTTTCGCTTTTGTATCAAAATACGCCTGAGGAGTTGAAGTTGATTCTCGTTGATCCAAAGAGGGTTGAGCTCGGGCCTTATAACGGCATGCCGTACTTGTTGACGCCGGTTATTAAAGATCCTGAGAAAGCGGCTATAAGTTTGAGGTGGGTTGTTGCTGAGATGAGTCGCAGGTATCAGGTTTTGAGCGATGCGAAACACAGGAATATTCAGGAGTACAACGCTGATGAAGATATAAAAGAAAAGTTGCCTAAGATTATTGTCGTGATCGATGAGTTGGCGGATTTGATGATGGCTTCCGGAAGGGAAGTTGAGGCGTCGATTTGTAGAATTGCACAGATGGCGCGCGCTGTCGGAATCCATTTGATTATTGCGACTCAGCGTCCCTCGGTCGATGTTATTACAGGTTTAATTAAAGCAAATATCCCTGCGCGTATCGCGTTCGCGGTGTCGTCGGGGATTGATTCGCGAACTATTTTGGATGGGATCGGGGCGGAGGATTTGCTTGGGCGCGGAGATATGCTTTATTTGCCAAGTGGAATGGGTAAGCCATTCCGTGTACAGGGTGTTTATGTGTCTTCAAAGGAGATTGAAAAGGTTACGAACCAGGTCAAGTTGAGTGTTGAGCCTGAATATGACGAGGCTGTCACGGCGATTTCTACGGCTGCCGCGAGGCTGAATGGGATTCCGGACTCGAAGGCAGGGCTGTCCGAGGATGCGATGTATGAGCAAGCGTATAATCTCGTTCATGAGGCGAAAAAAGCTTCAGCGTCGCTCTTGCAGCGTCGCTTGAAATTGGGATACGCGCGTGCTGCGCGATTGATCGATATTCTCGAGGAAAACGGAGTTGTTGGACCGGCGGATGGGGCGAAGCCAAGGAATGTGTATACAGAGACCTCGAGGACCTCTATGGATTAGCCGACTTTAGAAATTGTGTAATAAAAAGCTGTAGCTGCTACTACGTAGAAGACTGTTGTTCCTGCTATTCCCCAAATTATTAAGCGCAAGCGCGGGGAAGTTTTTGTTTTAGTGAAGCCGAAGTATGAAAGTATTAGGCAAATTAAAAACCCGATTCCTATTCCGTATGTATGTAGAAGATTTATGCTTAAAGAAAGGATTGAGGTCGACATCAATATTCCTCCCAAGATGTATGAGATTTTTGCGAAGATGGTTGGCTGGCCCGGGACTTTTTTAATACGTATTTCCATTCTACGAGGCCGTTAGGCGAGTTTACGCGAAGTATTTTACCGCGTTTCTGAAAATTTTCATACCTTCTCCTTCTTCGGGGAGTGGCTCTCCCTTACGTTTGAGTTCTTCCTTGATGCGTGTCCAATATGGGTGGTTCGTGAAGCAATGGAAGCGTTCGGGATGTGGCATCATTCCTAAAATGCGGCCTGAAGGATCCGTGATTGCCGCGATGTCTTCGAGGGCGCCATTCGGATTAAACGGGAAAACTCTGTTGGCAGGTGAGCCATCTTCCATGACGTAGCG
>JBAZPI010000025.1:0-15100 GCA_041648305.1 Candidatus Altimarinota bacterium
ATTAGTACTCTTTTGCCCGCATTTTCCACCTGTTCTTCCGTGAAATTCGTTCCGTCTCTCCCAACACTTCTTCTTTCTTCTCCTGTGTATGTTTCTGACATGTCAAATTGGGTTAATTTAAATTGGGGTTCATTATACTATCACTCATACTCCTGTCAAGCAGTGCGGCCGTGCTCGATTTTAGCACTTCGCCGAAAAATCCAAAATCCAAAGTCTAAGATTTGGGAGCTATCACTATGGCGCGGAAACAGGCAGAGTAGCGGTCACTCGGGTAGCTCTCACTGAAGCCGACGTGGTCATCACGCTCAGAACAGCGACCATCCGAAACGAGACCGTCTTCACAAACCGTCTCGTTGTTATTATCTCTTCTGCTAAAAACCGACCAGTTTACTCTGTCCAACCTTCGTCCTTCTATGATTGCTTGTTTTTCCATTAATGCAAACTTTGAGTGATCTACAAGCACCGCTCCTTTCTTTGCCTGTTCGCCACGTTCCCAATTGTTTGTTAAATTTTCCAATATCCCGCTTTTCCCATCAAGTTCGTCTGCCCCTTCCGCTATTCCTACTATCCAACCTGTTACTGCACCATCTCCCTTGATACCCAGAGCCTTATCCTGAAGAGCAAATTGTTCCTTTCTGCTATCCGTAACGATTACATCGTTTCTTGTCCTTGTTCCTCTGTTAAGGTTGTCAACAAATTTCCCGTACGAGAGCCCTTCGGGTTCGATCACAAGTACTGGTCTTTTAAACTTTCTTGCCACCTCTAATTGATCAGGGGTAAGCCTACTTAATCTGGCTAGCACATCTTCTTTTGATGGAGCTTTTATTGCTGCAGTTTCCGGGTTGTACAATACTTTTTCTCCGTCCGTGAGTGCGTTTATCGCTTTGTCGTAATTGGCTTCGGCAAATTTTTCCAAGGAGAATTCGGGGACTTCTTGGGATTCTGGGATTCCAGGGACTGCGGCGGCAGGCTCGAAGCGCTGGCCTTCGGCCGCGCTGGTTGCAGATACGACTCCGAGTTTTTTCTTTATGGCAGTTCTCATTAAATCGCCTTCCGTGAATTCGGACTCGTCTATCGTTTTTTTCTCCATTAGTACTCTTTTGCCCGCATTTTCCACCTGTTCTTCCGTGAAATTCGTTCCGTCTCTCCCAACACTTCTTCTTTCTTCTCCTGCGTATGTTTCTGACATGTCAAATTGGGTTAATTTAAATTGGGGTTCATTATACTATCACTCATACTCCTGTCAACCGAAAGCTCGGCACCAAGAAGTCCCGGCCTCAAGTTAGCCCTAGCTTAAGTCCGGGACTTAAGCCTCAACCACACACCTCAAGACCTATCCCAACAACGCATCAAACTTCTCCACATCTGAATACGGCCCAATCAAAGCCAACCTGAAGCGTGAAGGATCGCCGAACAACGAACCTGCGACACGCATAACATCCGCAACCGTAACCTTATCAATAGCCCTCATGATCTCTTCGGGAGTCATCGGCTCATTGTGCAACAATTCAAACTTCCCAAGAAGATGCGCATACTCCTCGCTATCTTCAAGCCCGAGAATCATCTTTCCCTTCAAAAAGTTCTTCGCCTTATCGAGTTCCCAAGCGGAACAGACACCGCAGGTGTCAATTCCTCCTGCCCCTCCCGAAGAGCCAACCTTCCTTCCCTTCCCGACACCAACCCCCGCCACCCCCGCAATCATCCTATATTGCTCCATAATCTTCTCAACCGCCATCTCCGCCCTCCCAACATCCACCCCGGCGGTCGTCGAAATCAGCCCGGTATCCATATAATCATCCGTATTTGTCCTTATATAATACGCGAGCCCGTACGCCTCTCGCACATTCAAAAACATGCGACTGCTCATATTCCCGCCCAAAATCACAGACAAAACCTTCAAAACCCAATGGTCCGGATGTGTCTCCGGAAAAGCTTCAACACCGAGAACAAGATGAGCCTGCTCGGTCTTCTTCTCCTTTAAATGAACTCGGCCGCTCTTGCTAACAGACGCCGCAGGCGTCGCGCAGACGCCGGAGGCGTCCTTCTCTCCGCCCGCCCCAGCAAGCTTCCTCTCACGAACCTTCTCAAACCCATACGCCTTCTTTCCCTCTTTCATATCAAAATATTTTTCAATCTTTGCCACAGCCTCGTCGTGATCAATATTTCCGCAAACAGCAATAACAGTATTGTCAGACGTATATAGCTCGCTCTTGTATCGAACAAAATCCTCATGCTTAACACTAGAAATCAGCTTCTTCGTCCCAATCTGATCCCAGCCCAACGGCTGATCGCCATAAACCAAACCCTCAAAATCCCAACCAATCTGATACATCGGCGTGTCCTGATACATGTTGTACTCCTCCAAAATCACGCCGCGCTCCTTATCAATTTCGGCCTGCTCAAAACGAGAGTGAATCATCATATCCGACAAAACATCAAACGCCGTATCGGCCTTCTCCGAAGCCACCTTCACATAATAACCGGCATATTCCTTCCCGGTGAACGCGTTGAATTCGCCGCCGACCGCATCGACCGCCTCGGAAACTTCTTTAGCGTTTTTGTACTTTTTCGCACCCTTAAAAAACATATGCTCCAAAAAGTGCGAAATCCCGTTAATCTCCCTCTTCTCATACCTGCTGCCCGCCCCGACCAACACCAAAACAGTCACGGCTTTTGTGCTTTCCAACTTTTTTGTCACCACTCGAAGTCCGTTTGATAAGGTTGTTTTTCTATACACGTTCCTGGGTTATTTCCTGGAAAATCTACCACTACCAATGCAAAATATCAAATGCTATAATCCTCTAGCTTAAGACTTCACTTTTGCAAACCTACCGCCCAAAAAATCCAGTCAACAAAATAACTTTCCTCATCATAGGAGCGGCGCTTTTCACAGTGATCCTGATCGCGCGGCTCTTCTATCTCCAAATAATCATGCACGACGAATTCAAGGCGATCGCGGCTCGCGAACACTACGGCTACGTCGAACTTCCGGCGCGAAGAGGTGAAATTATAATCACAGACTATCATTCCAAGGAAGAATTTCTCCTCGCAACAAACATAACTCTCGAACTTTTATACGCGGACCCATACCTCGTCGAAAATCCCCAGGCAATAGCGGAAACAATCGCGCCTTTAATTTTCGATCTGAGCAAAGCTCGCCAAAGCGACAACGATCGCATTTCCGAAGCGGCGAAAAAGCTCCCGCCCGAACTCACCCAAACGGAAATCGATGAAGTCCTGAAGCCAAAAACCGACGAAGAACTCGCCGCGGAATTCAAACAAAACATTTTGGAAAAAGTTTCGGCTTTGGTTCGCCCGGAAATTCTCCTTGCGGAAGATCTCGATCAAGACACAATAAACGAAATCAATTCATTCAAAGTAACCGGCATTGAAATAGTAAACGGCAATCTTTACGCGTACCCGCCCAAACTCACGAACGCCGGAGTAGCAGCACAGCACCTCGCCCCAATCCTCGAAACTCCAACAAAACAATTGGAAAAAACTCTTGAGGGCGTCAACAGGTACGTAATTCTCGCAAAAAAACTCGACCCGGACATATCGACCAAGCTCCACGAAACAATCAACAAAGACGAAACAAACAACCTTTCCGGCCTCGGCTTCCAGGAAGAATATTTCCGCTACTATCCCGAAAACAGCCTGGCCGCAAACGTCACCGGCTTTATCGATGCCGAGGGCATGGGCCAATACGGAATAGAGAGCTCACTCAACACTGAACTTCAAGGCAAAAAGGGAATGTTCCAAACCCAAAAAGACTCCATCGGCCGCCAAGTCATTGTCGGTGAAAGCGTCATCGAACCGGCGGTGGACGGCGACGACATCGTCCTAACAATCGACCGTTCGATCCAACTCCAAGTCGAAAAAATTCTCGAACAAGACCGCGAAGCATTCATCGCGGACAGCGGCCAAGTTTTGATCATGGATCCCAAAACCGGCTACATAATAGCGGCAGCAAACGCGCCAAGTTTCAACCCAAACTCTTTCGGCGAAGTTTATAAAAAAGTTTACATCAACCTCACGCCCGAAGACGTCGAAAAACTCGAACCAACCAAGACCGAAGGACTTTATCTTTTTTATCGCAACCGCGACACTCAGGATTATTACTACATCTTCGAAGAAAAAACTGGCACAGCCGCGGGCACGGGCGCGGGCCAAGCGGGCTCAGCCGCAGGCGGAGCCGCCGGCCAAATCGAATATTATCGCTACGAAAACTTCGTCGGCCCCGCCGCATATCAAAACAAAATCGTCTCCCTCCCGTACGAACCCGGCTCGGTTTTCAAACCGATAGTCATGGCCGCCGCGATCGACGATGAAGACCTCAGCCCAAGTTCAACTTTCAACGACTCGGGCCCGGTCGGAGTTGACTGGAACAAGCACACGGGCGAATTTGATTATTACATTCACAACTCGCAAAACAATTACTACGGCCCCGGAACGACAATGCTAAAAGTTCTTGAAAAATCTCTGAACACAGGCATGACTTTCGTCGCAAAAACAATCGGCCCGGCCCTCATGTATAACTATCTTGTGAAATTCGGCTTTGGCGAACGCACGGACATCGAATTCTCCAACGAAGCGACCGGCCTGATGGAATATTACGATCTTTGGACAGAATCGGAATTGGCAACTCACGCATTCGGCCAAGGTATTACGGTTACGTTGATCCAGCTCACAAACGCATACTGCAGCCTTGCCAACGGTGGAATCCTGATGAAACCACACATCGTTGAAGAAGTCCGCCACGATGACGGGACTTCAACCACCAACGACCCGCACGAAATCCGCCGTGTAATATCCGAAGAGACTTCCAGTAAAATAACAGCAATGCTCGTCTCCACCATCGAAAATGGTGAAGCAAAAAAGGGAACGGTCGAAGGCCACTACATCGCCGGCAAAACCGGAACAGCACAAACATATAAACACGGTATACCACTAACAGGCGTCGGAACAACCATCGCTTCCTTCTGCGGGTACGGTCCGATTAGCGACCCCAAATTTGTGGTTTGCGTAAAATACGACCACCCCCGCTCGAACGAATGGGGATCAAATACTTCCGCCGAAACTTTCAGCAAAATCGCGGACTATCTTTTCGATTACTACAATATCCCACCGGATAAATAGCAGCCCGCCAGAGGCGGGCAACAAACCCGCCGAAGGCGTACCAACCAGCGCGCGTCAGCGCGCAAACAGCCCGGCGGAACGCCGGGCAAACAACGCGCCAGCGCGTCCTCAGCACAGCAAAGTGCGAAAAAGCGCGACACACAAAAACACACAAAAACTCAAATAAGACTTTTTTGGGTACGCGAAATTACACAATGCTTTGTGCGAGTGTTTATTATTACACGACAATTTCTGCAAAATGTTAATACTTTCCCATGGGAAAGTTGCCAACCTGTAAATTTTACAAAAACTTGCAAATCAAGCATTTTCCTGAAACCAAAATCGAGGGGTTGACAAAACTATAACGACAAACCCCGACCATCGAGCCACAAAGAATGCCAACTCTGAAACGCCACGTCAATAAGAGAAGACATGAAGGATAGTGTTTGTAATAAACAGCATTCAAAGAAGTAGCACCGGAAGGAGCGGAGGGGGGGCGTTTTTGAAAAAACACCCCAACCCCCCACCCGCAACCAGCGACCCGCAAGTTAAGCAGGATTTTCAGATCAGAACCGTGGAGAAGCCGCTAGAACTAGCGGCCTTGCGTGGGACATCAGCCCCCTTTGAGAAACAGTTCGCCGGGGGTCTGAGCCTCACCGACAAATCCTGCCCTCTTGAGAGCCGTCCCAAAGGTGGTCTCCCCCAAGCCACCGTTAGGCGGCTTGACTCGAAAGATCCCGTCGGGAGCGAGAAGCTTGAGCTCGTCCTCATCAGCCGGCCCAACACATAGTCCACCCCCCTTGGACCTTTCAATGGCCGCCCTCTGCCGCCTCCTCTCTCTCGCACTCGGAGAACCAGGACCTCGACCTCTATCGGCAGGAATCTCGTCGAACAAGCTATTCGCCATCCTAAAAACCTCCTCAGAATGGCTATCATTGTGGCGATATGCCACAGACAAACATAACCACAATGGTTACGTCGCCCATTCTACCTTCGTCTCAAATTTTTCGAACCAAACGAAAACAAAACGGGCAACACAACCAAAGTGAATTTTTTCTATCCTTCATGTCAAAGTGCACTTGATGACCCAAATTGGACCATCTCCGCTAGAAAGCAAACCCTCTCTAAATTTACAAACGTAAACCTAGGACAATTCACATTTTCTAACAGGAACAGGATACTACTAAAATGGCAAGTAAAATTCAATAGAATTTACGCAAAATCCCCTCCAGCACCACTACCCACCCACCAAACCCCCAAATTTGCCAATTTTCCCCCAACTTCGCTATACTTCCCCCCGCAAACACTGGCAAGCGCCAGTAACCACCCAACTACAGATGATCAAAACCTGCGCCATCTCCGGCTCCAAATTCGAAATCACCCCCGAAGACGAAAAGTTCTACAAGCTTCAAGGCGTCCCCCCACCGACCCTCTGCCCGGACGAACGCCAACGCCGCAGACTTATCTTCCGCAACGAACGCAACCTTTTTACACGCAAAGACTCTATGACCGGCGAACAAATCGTCGCCCGATGGGAAGACGGTACGAGTTTCCCGGTCTACAGCTCAAAAAATTGGTGGTCAGATCGCTTCGACCCGCTCGAATATGGCCGCCCACTCGACTTCAACCGACCATTTTTCGATCAATTCCTCGATCTCCGAAACGAAATCCCACACATCGCTCTTTATAACTTCGACTCAGAAAACAGCGAATACACGAACCACGCCGGCTACAACAAAAACGCATATATGTGCTACAACGCCGGCTACCTCGAAGACTGCTATTACGTAACAAACTACGCAATCCGAAGCAAAGACTGCTGCGACTGCTATGCGATCGAAGAATCCGAACTTCTCTACGAATGTTTCATGTGCAAAAACTGCTACTCAAGCCGATATCTCGTAAACTGCGAAACCTGCCGCGATTCCAATTTCCTTTTCGACTGCAAAAACTGCCGGAACTGCTTCATGTGCTGGAACCTCCGCTCCAAACACCACTGCATAAGAAACGAACAAAAAACCAAAGAAGAGTACGAAGCTTTCATGGCCTCCCCAGCGACAAACCTTGGCTCTCACAAACGCTTCGCCGCTCTAATAATCGAATTCAAAGATTCATACAAACACAAAGCAACCCACAAAGCCACCCTTATAACAAAATCCGAAAACTGCACCGGCGACTACATAACAAGCTCCAAAAACGTGCATCAAAGCTACTACGTCATAGACTGCGAAGACGTCCGTTATTGCTACGACATCTTGGGCGCAAAAGATTGCTGCGACGCATACGAACCCGCATGGGGCCTCGAACGCCACTACGAAACCCACGCATCCAACGAAACAAAATTCATGATCGGCTGCAACACATGCCTCCGAAGCGCCTTCTTTGATTATTGCGACAACTGCCACAACAGTAAACACCTCTTCGGCTGCTACGGCATGAAGAAAAACGAATATTGCATCCTCAATAAACAGTACGACCGACCCTCCTACGAGCGCTTGCGCGCTCAGCTTATCGACCACATGACCAAAACCGGCGAATGGGGCGAATTCTTCCCGCACAACCACTCATCCTTCGCGTACAACGACACCAAAGCGCAGGATTATTATCCCCTCACGAAAACCGAAGCACTCGCCCGCGGCTACAAATGGCGCGACGAAGAGAAAAAAGATTTCAAACCACCGACTCTCGCAACCGCAAACATCCCCGACAACATTGCCCAAGCGCCCGACTCGAGCACCAGCCCCATCTCCGACGAAATCCTCGCCTGCGAAGTCACCGGCAAAAACTACAAAATCACTCCTCAAGAATTCAAGCTCTACAAACGCCAAAATATCCCCATCCCGCGCCGCCATCACGACACTCGCTACCAAGACAGACTTATTTTTCGCCACCGTCGCACGCTTTTCAACCGCACTTGCCCGAACTGCAACACACAAACCCTCTCCGTCTTCAACGAACAAGACCCGGAAAAAATCCTCTGCGAAAAGTGCTACTTAAAAAAAACCTACTAACCTACTAACGACGCGGCGGAACAACCCCCGGCGGAACAACCCCCGGCGGAAAAATCTCATCAGGAAGATCATCCTCCTTCGACGGCGGTAACGGCATCAGCTGCTTCCCGGCGGTATCCCCCAGACAACGAGCTATATCACAAAGAACACCCATAACTTCCTCACTTTTTTTCAACACGGCATGACAATCAGCCAAAGTAGCAATTTTTTTACCTGACTCAGTCAATCCTCCCGCGCCAGAACTCCCGGATCCCGTTCTAACTTCATAACCAACACAATCAGCAAGAACTTTAGGATTATTCCCTTTACAGCTCTCACTCTCATCACCAGAAGCGCCAGGAGCACCAGGAGCGCCATCAAAATTTTCCCAACAACCAGCTATCTTCGCAATCGGAAGCCGACCAGGCAAATCCGGCGGACAGACAGCGCTATCGGAAGAAACCAAACAAGCAACCGAAGCCACCCGCACAGCCATCTGCTCACTTAAAGCAGCTCCCTCCTCATAAGTCAAACGACACATTTCCAAAACATCGCGCTCGACCTCTTCAATTCCCCTCCCTGCGCGTCGAGGTCTTCGTAAAGGCTCCGGCTCAAGAGGCTCTGTAGGCTCAGGAGATCCAACACCAGCAACCGGCGCATCCGCCCGCACAACCTTACTATCCATAGCCGGCCCACATGCATCAGCAGCCACACAAGCCGCCGCAATTGGTAACAAATGAGATAATTTCATAAAATTGGTTTAAGTTAAATCAACTGGCCAGGATTTTAGCACAACGAAAGGGTTTGTCAAGCACTGTTGCAGCTTTTAAGACGTTTTTCTTAGGTTCCCTAGATCGTTTGGAGATTTTTTGGCAGATGATCAAGGCTTGCGTAAAGCGCTTGCGGCTGGCCGGTTTTTTGTGCCCAACGTTTAGTGCCGTATTCGAAGTGCCAATATTCCGCTTCGTAGCGAACAAAACCGGCCTGAATCATGATGGTCTCAAGAAGAGTGGTTGCCGGTGGACAGCTGTAGAGTTTTTTGGGGCAGTTTCTTTTGTTCGCGTAGCGTTTGGGAATGAGAAAGACGTCAACAGCGCCGCCTGTATGGTGGGGTGATGTTCCCGGCATGGCGACCCAGTATCTTGCAAGTGAGCGGATTGCTTTTTCGGCGGAACCGTATTTTGCGATTAACGCGTTTTGGGCCGCTTGGGATTTTTGCGCGAATTCATTTCTTACTTCTCCCACTTTTTCTGCAAAAAGTTTAGTTTGCCTGGCTGCGTTTCTATAGCTTGATTCGACCCAGATTTTGTAACCGGGGGCAAGTTCATGAGCAAGTTGTTCGGCCTGGCGGAATTTTGCAAGAACTGTTCCGCGGACAGTAATTTTGTTGTCGAATCCATCGGTGCTTTGGACAAGAGATTCGTCTCGGAAGGCCTCGGAGGTTTCGGAGATTTCGGAGATTTTGGCGGTTTCGGAGGTTTCGGAGGTTTCGAAGGTTTTAGGGGCTTTAAGGAGCGTTTCTTGTTCTCTCTTCTCTTTCATTTTCCCGCTAAATTCCAGATCAACTCCGCGAAGCTTCCCATATTGCTCAACCACAGACTCAATCACAGACTCATCTTTTGCCAAATACAAATTAAAAAGATTAAATCTGTCCAAAGCATACACAATGAAATCAACGCTGTACCTCCCCTCCTCTATGCACGAACCATTTTCAGCTTCATATTTTCGCTCAGCGTTTTGAATATATCTCGCCGCAATGTGCAAAAATTCCTCAGGATCGCTTATCGCCACCTCGTCATCGCGTCCAACCGCAACCAACAAAACATCGAGCAAATATGCATCAACTCCAAAATCCTGCGCAATTTCAAGAACATCTTTCTTTCCATAATTTTCCCAAGTACCGGAAAACTTCGAAGCAAACTCGTTCGCCGCGGAATAAGAATCATCACGCCTGGAAATTGTAACTTTGCTTCCATTAAAAATCGGCAAATATTCTCTCCCATCATAAAATCCTTGATTCCCTCTCCTCTCATAAGTCACTCCGTCAACATCAATCGTCCTTATCGCAGACGGCATCAAATCGCCCAGCCCAACCTGATATTCCAAGTTCTCATTAGTCCCAAAATCAATGACAACGAGCGACCCGGCCTTAAGCTCGTCCCAACTTTTCACGTTCGTAACAAGCTGAAGCCTTTGATCAAGCGGAAGTTTAAAAAAATCTTTCGGTCTGATTGAATTTCTTGTTTTTTCAATGTCTTCGTAGAATGAATATTCTTCTTTTTGCCCTCCCTCTCCAGCCTTAGAAACCGTGACTTCGCGAAGCTTACTCTCGACAAGTTGAATATAACTTTCAGTCTCCGTAAGATTAATTTTCTGCGAAGGCCCCTGCGAAGGCCCCTCCCCAAAAATCCACATCGAATTCCCACTCATTAACTCAACCTCAAAATTTTCATAGACATAATTGACCAAAAATCTCATCTCGCCGACCCTCCTCCTAAGCGAAAGTACAAGCTCAACTTTCTCATCATCGCTAAGTCTCTCGAAACCTCCTTTTTCAAGCTTTTCACCAAACTCCCCTTTTAAATTTTCAAATCTTTTTTGAAAATCAGCGCCGTTTGTAAGAAAATCCGCGTTTTCACTAACATTTTCACTCGCAACCTCGGCAGCTAATTCTTGGCGTGCCTGCATCCCACCCCCGGGACCAGCATTTTCACCTGTTTTTTCAGGAGCTTCTCCAAATTCAGGAGCTTCTCCAAAAGCCGCATCACCAAGTTCCCGATCAGAACCAGGCAAACTCCCCCGTTTATCCGGAGGGTTTTCCCAAACAAATCTTCCAAAGAAATTGTTCATATTTTTCGACAAAATTTATCCTGTAATTATACCAGATTTTGAAGGAAAATGGTAGAGTGCATATGCCTAAGCAATCAAATAACAAGCATACTTGGAAAGCTTATAATCATTCAGCGTATGAACCGCTCCCTTGCCCGCTTTTATCACCTTGCTGACATCAGCAAAGTGATCATCAATATATTGTTCGCTTTTTGTACAGGCCGTTTTTGCTTTTTCAATAACCTTCTCGAAATTCTCCCATTTCCCATATTCCAAGACCTTCATGAGATCCCTAGCTTCCCAATACTCAATCCCATTTTCATCAATTCGTTTTATATCCTCAAAGGAAGCATTTCCCATTGAGCGTATCAAGTTTTTAGTCATAACTCAAAATCATTAAGTGTAAAGTAAGGACAATTCTACACAAAACTTTCGTAAAAACAATGTTTGTTGGCCCCCCATCCCTGGCAGGCCCAAGAGGATTTGCCCGGCTTTAGCCGGGTTGGAGACCGCAACAAGCAAATCAACCCCCACGCTTCTGGCAGGCCCAAGAGGATTTGCCCGACTCTGGACGGGTTGGAGACCGCAACAAGCAAATCAACCCCCACGCTTCTGGCAGGCCCAAGAGGATTTGCCCGACCTTCGGACGGGTTGGAAACCGCAACGTGCAAACCAACCCCCGCTACTGGCAGGCCCAAGAGGATTTGAACCCCTACTTTTGGTTTTGGAGACCAACGTGCTACCATTAACACTATGAGCCTTTAACTGCAACGCCGATATTTTATAGTCAGCCACACCTTTTAGCAACCCCAGCTACCATCAACGGAACTACCAAGCCACAATCTCTGCAAGAAGTCACGAAAATCCCCGGGGATTTTCGTGACAAAACAAAGAAAGAATGGCCTAATCACACGCACCTGTCACACACACTTGTCACACGCACCCGCCACGCATATCCGCGCCCTCAATTAAAACAGGTGGAAATGCTATGGCAAATACCTTAAAATCAAAATGACCTTTTTTCAAAACTTCTCTTTGGAGAGATCGCATAGTGGTCGAGTGCGCTCGCTTGGAAGGCGAGTATCTGTGCAAACGGATCGAGGGTTCGAATCCCTCTCTCTCCGCCACAAGACGCCGAAGCAAAGCGGAGGCGTCAATACTACATCACTGCTCCAGCTCCTCTTCCGCCAAAGTTACAGACACGCACGACACACCTCCCCGTGTTTCACCCCTAATCGACAAAGGAGGTAGCAAATCAACCACTTTAAAACTACGCAAAAAATCCCTAAGATCCTGCAGAGATCCGCTAAACATATTCAGCTTCTGTACCCGTAAACCATTCAAAGCAAATGTACATTGAATACCTTCAGCCCGCCTGACAAAACACCCTATTGTTAATCCCATGTCACCACCAGGAAGCCCACCCATTAACACCATCCACCGAACACCCTTATATTCAACAGCATGAGACCCTTTAAGCAGCAACAGTTGAGCAGCTTCACTGGAAGTCAACACCTCACCTTGATCAGCCTGATTATCCCGACTTTCGGAGCCCCTTGCTTTATTTATATCTGCCATATTTTCAAACTCAATTCTCTACTTCGCCGCCTTCTTCGTATCCTTTCTCTTATGCTCAACATGCTTCCTGCATTGTGGGCAAAATTTCTTCAGTTCCTTAACAATCTCATCGTTCCTTCTCTTGTCGTAGTAAGTGATGTAATTTGCGCGGTTGCAATCCTTGCAATACCACGTACAATATTGACTTTTCCCTTTCGCCATAAATAAAGATTAATCTTGCAAACCTGGCCGATCCGACCAGCACGGCGTATTCTATACGAAAGCTCTTGGAAGTCAAAGCGAAATCGGCCCCGACAAAACCTACCCTTGCGAAGGCTGTGTCTTCTCCCCTGCAATCTCAACACTAAAATCAATTTCGGGAGCATCCCCATCAGCTTCAATCCTCACACCTCGCCTTTCTAAAGATTGCACAGCTCTATCCCTCGCTCGGTTCAGCAAATTAAGCCTGTCCGTAACCTCATCACTCTCGTACTGCGAATACAATCGAGTTGGAAACACCGTCGAAAATAACATTATCTCTTGATTCGAAGAATATTCCACCCCCTCCCTCCTGCACACCCTGAAAGTAGCAAATCCCCCTGACTCATCAGGCTCACCGGGCTTCCCGCGACGCAAAGCAAGAAACATTTTCACAACCACGGCGGTCCTTACATCTTTAACCGCATTCCAACTACGCGACTGCGTAACAGCCGTAGCAGGCTGAACTATAACTTCAGTCTCCCAAGTCACCCCGGAATCTCCAGGAGTTTCGGAACTTTTAATTTCCAATTCAGGCATTTTCTTATACTTGTTAATTTTAAGTTAAATTTAGGTTAGAATTAAACACTAAAATAGATGCAAAGTCAAGACAAGGCACGTGAATTGCGAAATTAAACAGATCAAAAACATAAAGGTATGCTAGACACATGACATGCCTATGTTCTATTTTCCCGGAATGGAAAATCTCAACCCGTAAAAAAAGTCATTCCGGGAAGATACAAAACAACCACCACATCTGGCAACCATGCGCCGACCAGACGACAGATTAGAATTTCGCAATTCGCGGGGGCAGCACCTCTTCCTTTACAATCCACTACAAAACGCTTGTTTTGGCAAATCCCACCTGCTACTATGCCAACATGATTTACAATACGCAGTACATTATCGGTTCTTACTACAAGCTCCTTCCACAAAGACGAGGGCCTAAGCGTGTGCGTATGTAATTGCGACCAAATATCACCACTTAATGCCTTCGTCAAAAACGAAGGTTTTTTTATATGAGACCACATAATATCATTGACCCATTCGATCCCCTGACGTGCGCTGATATCCAGCATACTGATCAGACAATTGATGTACGCGAGGAATTAAGACGCATGGGATTTTGTTTAAAAGATGGCGAATGGTTTACCAGCAAAGAGTCGCGTCAGACACAGCATCTTTGTAGAAGAATAATTACTAATTTTGCAGCAGACATAGGTGAGGTTTGCCGGTTGGAATTGTATCCAAACCGCAACGACCCGCAACGCGGTTTGGTTATTGCTTACCAAGCATCACCTGACGCACAAACAGGAGTACGGGTATACAATACATTTTTTTCAAACGATAACACATATACTGAACGTCACTCAAACCGGCTGACAGAAAAATTAATATCTGTCACGCACGAGGAAATTCAAAAATTTTTATCAACTAATCGCCCCAGGGGCTAACTCAGAGGTTAATATGGAAAATACTTGGGATACATGGCGGCAAATTAGATGGGAAGGCGGTATTGCATGCGTTTTCTGCAGGGAAACCCAATACCGCCGCCACAGCGTGCGCAGAGGCGGACTACATCGTTATCAGTGTTTAAATTGCCGCAGAATTTTTTCCGACGTGAGTGGAACTTTTTTGCAATCCAGCAAGATCCCATTTGAAAAATGGCGCATCGCTGCAATGCATTATTCTCAAAACAGGCAAATTTCTCTACGCGCTTTGCAACAGATATTACACTTGAGTTATCCGACTGTCTTGCGAATTATATGTTTATTTCGGCAAGCCAGACGCAACAGGGAGCTTGAACTTACAAACGATAAAACCTCAATAGAGACACGAGCGACTTTAACAACCCTTTTAGAAGATCTGCAATTTTGACAAGAATCCCCAAATCGACACAGCATTACGCGTTTTCCTTAAGGTTCCCTTGCACAAAAACCCTCTCGCGAGTAAAATCCACCCCCTGTTACTCAAAACGTCACATAACCACAAATTTATGTCAGAATCCACACCCACAGAACCCACAGAAAAAGGCTTTGCAATCCCAAGACAAGAATGTGAAAGAAGGGCAGCCGCCGGCGAAGGCATACGCGAATACGACCTCCCCGTCGACCCGGACCTCCACGCAATGCTCGAGACAGCTCACGCAGACATAACAGGCATTGGAATGAGGGTCAACCAAGGAACCTACTACAAAGAAGTTATAGTAGGACGAGAGGGAAGAGTAAAAACATACCCAAGCGACATAGAGTTCGATGAACTGAAACACCCAGCAGAACGAAAAGAACACGTTGTTTCAACACTAACGGCCATAATAATTGGCCAACTCCAAACTTCGCTAACCGACA
>JBAZPI010000026.1:0-14691 GCA_041648305.1 Candidatus Altimarinota bacterium
GTGTGTTTTTCGGTACGTTTTTGCCGAGGCCTTTTTCTTGATCTAGCGAGAAAACTTGGAAGCCGCCCGAGTCAGTAAGGATTGGGCGATCCCAATTCATCCATTTGTGAAGTCCTTTGAACTTCTTGATCGTTTTTTCTCCCGGGCGAAGCATCAGGTGATACGTGTTTGCGAGGATAATTTCTGTGTTGAGTTCTTTAAGTTCGTCAGGGGAGAGTGTTTTTACCGTTGCCCTGGTTCCGACCGGCATGAAAACGGGAGTTTGTATCTTTCCGTGAGGTGTTGAGAAAACGCCGGTTCGGGCTTCGGAATTCTTCTGTTTTTTGTTGATTTTGAATTCGAACATAAAGAAAATGCTAAAGCGTTTTGTACTTTAGCACTATTTGAGATTTATGAGTAGATTAGGCCGCGGCCGGTGCGTGGGCTGCCGGTGCGTGAGCTGCTCCTGTAAACTTGGCTTTATTCATGTATGGGCCAAAATCTCCTGTAACTATGCCCATTGCAGCTCGACTTATTCCTTTTGATAATCCCTCTATCGTTAGGCCATATCTTTCAGGCAGAACTAGTTTTGACCCTCCTGCAACCAAGGTTGTGCCTGTTTCTGTAAATCCTGCTGCCAATCTTCTTAACCTGTCAAAGGGATTAAGTGCCCATGTTTTGGTTCCGAGTGGGTTTAATGAAGTTCCACTGAAGTTTAATAGGCCTCTATCTGATGACCATGACAATGTATCCTTGATCGCGATAGCTGTATCCTTAATTATCCCAAGAACGCCTTTGCTTCCCGGGGTCTCGCTTGTGCTTATGTGAGAAATTGCTGAGTTCCAACCTGTTTTTAATATATCGGTAGCACCTCCCCATACTGCTCCAAGTCTTGTTCCGACAAAGCCCTTACCTGCTGCGGCACCTTTTTCATATGCTTTATCTGCGATCTCCTTCATTTTTGACATATTTGGTGGGTTGTTAATGAGTATTACATGATAACACTTGCGGCTGATGGAGTCAATTGTTTGTTTGCGGGGGAGGGGACGTTGAAGCGGCTGGTGTCTCAGATATAATTCCTTCATTTTCCAGTGAAAAAATGCTATAATGCTGAGATATTAACTTGATATCCCATGCATATAGACCAAACGCTTGCAAAGGTATTTACGATTAGTTTGCTTTTACGAATAAAGCTTCCGGATCCGGTTCAAAGACAATCTTTCCTGGAAAAGTTGTTACACAAATCGGTTAAAGACAAGCAAGAATTTCTCTCAATATTATTAAAGGCTGATAAGTCACTTGATGATTTAAAAAACAACTTTTTAAATTCCAACCAAGAAACCAAGCAGAAAATCACTAAAATAAGTGAAGAAGCAAAAAAAATCTGCAGAAGCGCGAAAATTAAAACAATCAGAACAAAAAGACAATCTTTAAATCCACTAATTTAAATATGCCACCAGAGAATCCAAAAAAATTTGAGGAAATAAAAAGAACGGCAATACAAGAAGCCGAAAATAGAACAAAATTACTGGAACAATATGCGCAAGGGGAAATTCCGGAAGTGATAGATTCAGCTGAGGAAGTGGATCTTTTTTTCGAAACTGTCTATACGTTGATAAACAAATACATAGATGAAACGAATGATCCGGCACTTACTGCAAAAAAACAAGAATTGGAAACGGTTTACAAAGATCAAAAAGCGAAAAAGGAAAAATACTACTCCGATGCAGAAAAAACAGCTGACGAATACTGGGAGTCACTTCTGGCCATAATGGAAAAAGAAGAACGCCAGGCTATTAACCACGGTCAAGATTTGTTAAAAAGTTTGGGAATAGCTGGTTCGTGCAAAATTGTCAGCTACGGAAAATATAAAAACGAAAAGGCTGGAGGAGAAGTTCATTCATACGAAATAGAAAAAGATCATTTTACATATCATCTATATTTCAAACCTAATGGGGAAATAGAAATATCGTTCGAAATCGGGGGAGAGACCTCAAAATACTTACATCTATATCAAAGCCAGGACACAAATTATGGTGAAAACCGACAATTTCTCGAAAAAACTGTATCTCTATCCGAATTAAAAGATCTTTCGGCCTTCAAAATTCATCTATCAAAACTGGACTCGGAATTATCATGGATTATTGATGGAATCAAAGGAACCCTGGACTATCTGCCAAAGCGCTCTACAAAGCCGGAACTGCAACCACTCATGGAATTTCGCGATGAACTTTCGAGGTTATCCGGTGAGCTCTCTGATACAAGACAAAAACAAAGACAAAAACAAAACCAAAACCGGGATCTGACCCAAGAACAATATGATCATTATCTTGGGAAAATTGGAGAATGTTTCAGGAAAAGATTGCGACAATATTTTGATGCTCCGGATAAAACAAATCTTGGGACGGAAGAACTCAGAAAATCTTTAAGTAGATTAATTGATGAACATCCGCATCTAATAGATGCCGCACTGGAAGAGATAAAAACAGTAGAAGAACTCCAGTTATTCCGTTTTGATAAAAATTACGAAAATTATTTATATGCAAAAGTGGAATGCAAACGCGACAAATTACCAAAAACCGGTATGGCGGAAATCGACAAAGAATTAGACAAATACAGATTGCCTCCGGAATACAGAGAAACATTGCTTGCGCTAAATGGACATGGATTCGTCAAAAAAGAAGATTTCCCGGAATTCATTCCGATACTCAAATTGGTGGGGCTTGGGGCGCTTGGTGAATATTTGAAATTTGTCATAGATCACCCCAGTTACTTCATGGATAAAAAAACGCTCATGTTATTCACGTCATTTTCAAAAGGTCTTTCGGGAGGACAATTCGAGCACTATCTAGATTATTGGAGAGATGACAAAGCTTTTCGTAATGAATGGAATCTGAAAGACTTGAATACAATTTTGAGAGGTTACAATGAAGATGAAGATTTGGATTTGGCATATCTTCTTTTCGAAAGAGGCGAGTGGCGGTTTGATAAAGTAAGAAAACTGATAGCCAGAATAAAAGCATTGTCAAAAAAGAAAAAAATAGAAATCTGGAAAATCCAGTCTCACATCAGAGAATTCACAAAATGGGGGCCGGATTCAATATTGACTGCGTTGGAAATATTAGATAGCGAATATTTGGATACTGAAAACAATTCATACTTCGCACTGATGACAAGGGGATTTTCGGAATTCTCTATGAAAGAGCGGCATTTTAAAAAATTAAACGCGTTAAAAAAATTCCAAAGAAAAGGTCTGGAATGTATTAAGGGACTTTTTGGATATTTTCCTGAGAAAGATTCGGACGAATTTTTGGACACATTGAGCCATGTACAGTCAGACCCGGAAATGGAATATGTGTCATTAATTGTATGCTTACCAGGTAATCATTTAGGAGTTGAAGAATTTTCAAAAACAGCTATAGAAGCTGCCAAACATAAAAAAATCTGGGAGGAGATGACAAAAGTACAAGAAACAAAAAATAAAAAATTCCAGGAACGGACATATGAAATCATCAAATTAATGCTCGACAGAGATCTTGATGAACAAACAATAGTAGATATGATTCCCGATTTGGCTGAAATAGAAACTGACATTCAAAAGAAAACAATCGTTCTCTTGATAACAAAAGAAAATGCCAAAGAACTTGTTAAAGCGATGGCGCTATGTGGGGAACAATGCCGCGATATTTATTATAGCTACAATTCGAATCTTACAGGGATATACTACAAAGCTATAAGTCAGAAGCCGCCAATAAGTAGTCTGTTGGATTTAATTCAAAGATTAGCGGCGGTGCAAAATAACGAAAAAAGTTTGATAAAAAGAAACGGCATCATGTTAATAATGGCGGGAAAAACCAGCAATTACGAAGAACTTTTGGAAGTCGTAGCTTCAATAGAAAATCAGGAATTTATCGCAGAATTTAAAAAAGTTACACAAAGCGAAGAATTTGGGGGAACTGGTTTTTCTGATGTAGAGGATTTTGCTGAAATTTATTTTCGGATAGCGATATCTCCAAGCGACTTGAAAGATGCGAGAGGAATTATGCAAGGACTAAAAACTTTCCTGGTAAAAGCGGTGAGAGAACGTTATGACATACGAACAGATCCGGGATTAAACAAAGCAACATCTTTCCTGGATCCGATAAAATTACTGGAGAAAGAAGATGCGTACTTTTCACATATCGCTTTTATTCTAAATATTTTACAAGGTTCATCTCCGGAATTCAGCAGAGAAAAACTTACAGAAACTGCACTGAAATTTCTGGAAAGTTCTAAGACAATTCTTCAAGAAAAAGGCGCAAAATTATTGATAGGTTTAGGCACAATAACACAAACTTTAGATCAGAAAATTATAATAGAGATTGCCCGGAAGGGTGTGGATAATAAATTAACGCATTTTACGCTTTCGGACAAAATCACTACAGATCACCTTACTTTTCTTAGGCAACAAGGATCTCCACAAATTCCATTAAGTCTGTATTTTTCATTTTTAATTACTTTGGAACAAACAAGTAAAAGTAAAGATAAGCCGGCTTTTGAATCTTTGGTAAGAAAATATAAAGACATAGAAAACGAGGCAGTATACAGAGGGGAGGTGTTGATTTTAAGTCATAATCCAAAAGATGAAACGCATTCGTACTTATTTGCCCAAGACAGTTTTAATTCGGAGGCACATAAAATATTTGCAGAAGATATTCAAGGATTACATGTAGAGACTTTACGTCATGGAGAAGATAATGAATCGATTGAAAGTATGTTTTCAAAGCTTGAAATGATTAAAGGAGATTCAACGCTTATTATAGGCGGCCATGGGATGGAAAATTTTATTTCCTTTGGGGGAGAATGGTTTAATATTGATAAATTATTTGAACGATTAAAAAGGAGAGTAAAACAGCAAAAAGAAGGTAACAAATGGTTAACTACAATCATATTTAAATCATGCTATAGCGATTACAACATAAGACTCTTAAACAAATTGTGGTTTGAAGATTCTGAGACAAAAGACTTCCCAATTAGAATGCTTTCGAGTTCAAATGAAAATATGTCAAACGATAAAATGGCAGGAGACAGCTGGATCATAAAAGCCAGAGAATCAAAAACCACAAGAAAACTATTGACATGGGCCGAATTTTACAGAGACATCGAGAGTAGAAATTTTATCATGTCCGACGGAGAAAGTAACAGCAATCCAACCTTATTCATAAACGGAGAAGAATTGGGCGCTCTTGAAAAACCTGAAAAAACTGTTCGGAAAACAGCTTAGAAGTGTTCCCTATTTCTTAGCAGGTGATCAAGGATCACAATAGCAGCCATACTTTCCGCTACCGGTATGATTCTTGGTGCGAGGCAGATGTCGTGGCGGCCTTGTATGGATATGGAAGGAACAGGTTTGATCGCTAGGCGAGCTATGATGCTTTTCCCGTTTGAGATTCCACCCAAAATCCCGCCTGCGAAGTTTGATGTTGTGTCGTTATTTTCGGATCCTTTTTTCATGACGGCACTAAATCCGCTGCCGAATTCGACTCCTTTGACTGCTCCGATGGACATGAAAGCTTTTGCTAAGTCTGCGTCCAGTTTGTCGAAGACCGGTTCGCCAAGTCCCAGAGGGACGTTCTCGATGATAATTTCCACAATTGCTCCTATTGAATCGCCTTCTTTTTTGATATTTTTGACCAGTTCTAGCATTTTAGAAGCTGCTTTTTTGTCCGCACATCGGAGTGGATTTTTTTCGATTTCTGGTTTTGAGAAACTCTTTGCGAAGACGTCTCCGGCTTGGATTGTGTGCCCGTAGATTTTTAGCTTTTTACTTTCTTGGAGAGATAGAAAAACTTGTTTTGCAACTGCGCCTGCCATTACTCTTGCGACTGTTTCGCGGCCCGAACTTCGTCCGCCACCTCTGTAATCGCGAAATCCGTATTTCATTTGGTACGTGAAGTCTGCGTGGCCGGGCCTGAAAACATCTTTTAATTTCGAATAATCTTGAGAGCGAACATCTTTGTTTCTGACAATAATTGAGATTGGAGTGCCTAGGGTTTTGCCTTCAAATATTCCTGATAGGATTTCGATTTTGTCTTTTTCTTTTCGCGATGTTGAAATGCGGGGGTCGTGAGGTTTTCGACGATCAACTTCTTTTTGGATATCTTTTTCTGAGATAAGGATGCCTGCCGGGCAACCATCAATAACCACGCCAAGAGCTTTTCCATGGGATTCACCCCAGGTTGTAACCTTAAAGACGGTTCCTATAGAATTCCCTGCCATTATATTAAAGTTTGGAATTAAGCGGCTTCCTTTACTTCTTCCTCTTCGCTTTCTTCACTGTCTTTTTTGCTCTTTTTTGCCTTGGTTTTGGCTTTCGCTTTTGCCTGAGCAGCGCGGAATTTTTCAACACGTCCGGCTGAGTCTACGAGTTTTGACTTGCCTGTGTAGAACGGGTGGCAATTTGAGCAGATTTCAGTTGTGATTTCGTCTTTCGTCGAGCCAACAAGAAACTCTGCGCCGCAGCCGCATTTAGCAATAATTTTTTCGTTGTATTTCGGGTGTATATCTTTCTTCATAGCGACGCGTACTATACTTTATTGCTTTTTCTATTGCAAGATTATTTTGGAGGTTCCTTTACAGATCTCTGCGTATGAATTGGCGCAGTTTTCGAATGTGAGGTTTTGTCTGGCGAAGGAAGTGGCGTTTTTTGAGTAATTCAGGAGGTTTTCTCTGTTATTTAACAGATTCAAAAGGGATTTTGAGTTAATTACGCCCGCTTCAGCTTTGCGAATTAAATCTTCTACCGCTTTTCCTCCTGTTCCGAAGACGGGCAAGCCTAAGGTTAGGTATGTTAGAAGTTTTGTTGGGATTGCGTAGTTGAGTGATTCGTTTAGGCTTAAGGATACGACTCCGCAGACGTAGTCTAAAGCTAAATTTGGGATTTCGGATGGTGGTACCGGGTCGAAGAAGCGGATGCTTTTCTCGACTTGAAGTTCTCTCACTAATTCTTCCAGGTGTTCTCGTTCACCGTTGCCGACAATGTGGAGGGAAATTGCGGCGTCTTCTTTTATGGCTTCTGCGAAAACTCTTATTATGTATTCTAAGTTTTGAAGGGGGCCGTAATTTCCTATGTATAGGCATTTCTTGTTTTGAGGGAGTTCCTTTTGCGTGATGGCGGAGGAGGAGTTTAATCCTGTCAAAATGGTTGTGTGGGGTGGGTGAGTCGGGATGTATTTCTCAATTTCCTTCGATGTCAGAATCAAATGCGAAGCGTTTTTGTATAATATTTTATCTATGCTCTTTGCGAACTTAAATCTGAGGCTTTTTTTTGATAGATTTTTTATTAAAGCCATGTTTTCTGCGCATGGATCGCCGATGTCGACGATGTATTTGATCCCCAAAATCTTTTTTGCGAGGATTGCAACAAGGCCCGGATATGATGGTGGACTTACGACATGTATGAGATCGATTTTCTTCCTGTTTTTTATTAGAAATATTAGGGAATCCAGGAGAATTTTGAGTGTTTTGAGTTTTGAGTGTTTGGCAGGTTCGCAAAATTTCGGCATGAAAAATTCCAGTCCGTGTTTGCTGGCTTCTTTAAAAAATCCTTCGAGACGTAGTTGTGGTCCGAAGGAAATGCCGGGATTATGGATTGTTAATACGTAGATTTTCATTGAATTGATTTCTCGATTATTTCCGTGATTTTTTCTCCGGCGTGTCCGTCTCCGAACGGATTGCGCCAATTTATTTGTTTGTTCAACATTGTTTCAACGCCTTCCATTATTTTGACGCGATCTGTGCCGACTACGACGTTCCCGCCGACTTCGACGCTCTCCGGGCGTTCGGTTGCTTCGCGCATTGTCACGCAAGGAACTTGCAGAGTGCAGGCTTCTTCCTGGATCCCCCCGGAGTCCGTGAGGATAATGCGTGCGTTTTCCATTAAAACTAACATTTCCAGGTATCCCAGCGGTTCAGTGAAGATGATGTTTGAGGGTGGTTGTAGGGCGAATTCTTCGATGCGCTTTTTTGTGCGCGGGTGAATGGGGAAGAAGGCGGTTAAATTGTGTTTCTTTTGTATTTCCGAAAGGGCTTGAAGGATATTTTCGAGTTTGTCTTTGTTATCGACGTTTTCTTCCCTGTGGGATGTTATAAGGAAGTATTTTTTAGGTTCTAAGTTAAATTTTTTGAGTGGACTGGACTTCTCTTTTGCAATTTTAAGATTTTGCAAAACTGCGTCGACGACCGTATTTCCTACCACATAAATATTCTCCGGGCGGATCCCTTCGCTGGTCAGGATTTCTTTTTGTTTTTCTGTCGGGGCGAAGCAGAAATCAGAAATTCTATCTGTTAAAACTCTGTTTGTTTCTTCTGGGATGCGTGTGTAGGACCTAAGTCCCGCTTCGACGTGCGCTATCGGAATGTGGAGTTTTGTTGCTGCTAGTGATACCGCTAGGACTGTGTTTGTGTCGCCTTGGACTATTAAAAGACTCGGTTTCTCGTCGAAAAATATTTTTTCGACTTCGATCAACATGCGGCCTGTCATGTTGCCGTGCGTTCCCGAGCCTATGCCTAAATTATATTTTGCTTTTGGTAGATTAAGTTCGCTCAAGAAAATCGCGTCCATGTTTTTGTCGTAGTGTTGGTTTGTGTGGATCACGAAAAACGGGAGCGCTTTTTCTTGCAGAGCTCTTATAACGGGTGAAAGTTTTATAATTTCCGGCCTTGTCCCGAATATTACGGCAATTTTCATTTTTTTGTGCGTTTACGCGGCGGTAAGAGGTATTTGTATGTGATTATTCCACCGAGGACAAGGACTACAATTATTGTGAAGATTTGGCTGTATAAACGAATGTTTAATACGCTGACACCAAATTCCGCTGTTCTGGTTTCTCCGCTATCGTCTTTAATGATTAATTTAACGTTGTGGTCTCCGAGTGTTTGGAATTTGTGACTGATTGTTTCTCCTTCTTTCAATATATTGTTGTCTATCAGCCAGCTGTAGCTGGTGATTTGACCGTCTTCATCGTAGGATTCCGATGCGTCAAATACCGCTTCTTGTCCGAGTGCCGCGGTGTATGCGTCCTCGTTTATTTCGAGTACCGGCCCTTTATTGAAGGGGAAATCGTCGCTTTCATCTAGGATTCCGTCGTTGTCATCGTCGATGTCAGCATTATCACCGATTTTGTCTGTATCGTTGTCGTTCCATTCGGTGTTGTTTGATGGAAATGGATCTGCTCCATCATTTGTGCCGTCTGCATCAGAGTCTGGGTTGGTACTACCGGTACCTTGATTCATTTCTTGGGTGTCCGAGACACCGTCTCCATCATCGTCCGTGTCGGCGATATCACCGGTACCGTCTTTGTCCGTGTCTGTTGTTTCGGTCGGGTCTAATGGCAGGTCGTCTTGGCCGTCGGGGACTCCGTCGTTGTCGTCATCTGTGTCGGTATTGTCTCCGGTCCCGTCACCGTCCGTGTCGGCCCATTCGTCCTTGTCCAATGGGTATTTGTCTTCAGAGTCCGAAACGCCGTCTCCGTCATCGTCATCGTCTTTATCGTTAGGGATCATGTCGTGATCTGTGTCCTGTTGGACGTACACGGTTCTGCTAATTACATTGTTTGCCGGGTCATCACCGTTATCTTCCCAGGGGAAAATTTCAACTTTTATGGTGTGGGATCCCCATGCCGGGATCCAATCGACAAAAACATCGTCAGCTCTGTTCCCAAATAGTGAAATTGGTTGATCTCCGCTTACTTGAGGGCCGTTGTCGTAAAATTTTACTGTTCCGAGTAGGTCTGCGGTTGAGTTATTTGTGACTGTTGCGTAGATTCGGATTTTTCTGCCTTCCAAAAAGGTGTTTGTGGAAAATTGTACGTTGGAGGAGGTAATCGAAAGGTCGCCGCTATTTGCAGCAAAAGCTACGTTGATGTATGGCAGGGTTATCAAGAGGGAGCTTAATGTAGCTATCAAGATTTTCAGATGTTTCTTTACGCCTTTTCGCATACTTATTTAGTTACTTCTTCTGTGGTCTCTGTGGTTTCAGCGGTCTCAGCGGTCGCTGCGGTCTCAGCGGTCGCTGCGGTTTCTGTGGTCGCCGTATCTGCCAATTCGAGAAGTGACATCGAGGCTACCTTATCGTTTGGTCGCAACCTCATTAAGTACACTCCTTGTGTTGCGCGGCCGCGAGTCGGAATTGTTTTTGTGTGCAGACGGATTACTTGTCCTGACTTTGACATCAGAATCAGGTCCGCGTCGGTTGTTTTGTCGATGATCTTTGAGCCCACCACTTTTCCGGTTTTCTCTGTGAGGTTCGCTGTTTTTACTCCTGATCCACCGCGTCCTTGGTATCTGTAGTCTGTGATGTGTGTCATCTTTCCAAGACCGTTTTCCATGATTACCAGTAGTTCTGTGTTTTCCGGATCCGGTACGACGTCCATTTCCACTACTTTATCGCCTTCTTTTAATCTTATTCCGCGGACTCCGATCGATGGTCGACCCATCGGGCGGGCATCTTTTTCGTTGAAACGAATACATTTTCCTTGTTTTGTGACTATTACAACTTCATTTTCTCCGGATGTTTGTTTGACCCATTCAAGGGAGTCATCCGGGCGTAATTTTATTGCGATAAGACCGTTTTTTCGTACGTTTTGGAAATCTTCAACGGGTGTTTTTTTGACTGTTCCTTTTCTTGTCGCCATGAATAAGAATTTCCCTGAGTACTTTTCTCCGCCGTTCAATATTGCTGTAATGCCTTCTTCTTTTTGGAGCTGAAGGATATTTACTATCGCCTGTCCTTTTGACTGGCGTGAACCTTGTGGGATTTCGTAAACAGGAAGTTTAAATACGCGTCCCTGGTTTGTGAAGTAGAGGAGTTCGTCGTGGTTGTTTGCATGTGCAATGAGTTTGATCTCGTCTTCTTCTTTTGTGGTTCCTCCGATTATACCTTTTCCTCCGCGGTGTTGCGCTTTGAATGAATTTGGAGAAATTCTTTTGATGTAGCTTCCTTTTGAGAGGACTACGATCATTGGTTCGTTCGGGATGGTGTCTTTTTGTGAAATTGAGCCGACTGCGTGAGTAACTATTTCCGTTTGGCGTTTATCCGCGTAGCGTTCTTTTGTTGCTGCGAGTTCGTCTTTCATGATTTGCAACACTTTTTTTGGATCCTTCAAAATTTCTTGCAGTTCCTCTATTAGGGCTAATTTTTCCTTGTATTCGTCTTCGATTTTTTGTCTTTCCAAACCTGCTAATGTCTGTAGTTTCATTTCCAGAATTGCCTTGCTTTGTTCGTCCGAAAGTTTGAATTTCTTCATCAAATTGTCGTGAGCTTCTTCTTTTGTCGGCGATTTTCTGATTGTATCGATAACTTTATCAATGTTGTCGAGTGCGATCTTTAAACCTTCCAAAATGTGAGCTCTTGCTTTTGCGACTTTGAGATCAAATTCCGTTCTTCGTGTTATTACTTCTTTTCTGTGTTTTATGAAGTATTCCAGAACTTTTTTAAGATCAAGCAGGTGAGGTTGAATTTCGTCCACCAATGCAATCATATTCATGTTGAAAGAGGTTTGCAGTTGGGTGAGTTTGAACAGTTGATTTAAAATTTTCTTTGGATACGAATCTTTTTTAAGATCTATTACTACGCGTATTCCGTCGCGGTTCGATTCGTCGCGAAGGTCGGAGATGCCGCTGATCTTTTTGTCGCGAACCAATTCTGCGATTTTTGTAACTAGAGACGATTTATTAACCTGATAGGGGATTTCGGTCACAATAATTGCGCATTTACCTCCTTTTTTCTCTACGATTTCGGCTCTTGCCCTTAGAACCATTCCTCCGCGACCTGTTATGTAGGAAGTTTTAATATCTTCAATGTTGTATAGAATTCCTCCAGTCGGGAAATCCGGTCCCTTTATGAATTGCATGAGTTCTTCAACCCCCGTTTCGGGATTGTCTGCCAAATGCATTAAGCCATCGACAAGTTCTCCGAGATTGTGTGGTGGGATGGAAGTTGCCATACCTACCGCGATACCTGTTGAACCGTTGAGAAGAAGTTGCGGGATTTTGGCTGGCAGAACCGAAGGTTCCTTGAATCTGCCGTCGTAGTTTGGTCTCCAATCAACGGTTTCTTTGTCGATGTCCGCCATCATTTCGTCGCTGATTTTTTCCATTTTCGCCTCTGTGTAACGCATTGCCGCTGCGTTGTCTCCGTCAATCGATCCGAAGTTACCCTGTCCGCGGACGAGTGTATATCTCATCGCGAAGTCTTGGGCCATTCTGACCATTGAATCATAAACCGCGACGTCGCCGTGCGGATGGTATTTGGCCAAAACTTCACCGACAACAGCTGCTGATTTGCGGAATGGGCCTGATGATCGGAGTCCAAGTTCGTTCATCGCGTACAAAATTCTTCTGTGAACCGGTTTCATCCCGTCTCGTACATCCGGAAGAGCGCGTGAAACGATAACGCTCATCGCGTATTCCAGGTAACTTGTCTCCATTTCGTTGGTGATGTTTCTTTCCGAGATATTGCCGGCGAATTCGATTAATTTGGTTGGACCGTCTTCAGATGTGTCTCTGGGCGCACCTTTGCTGGGGGCATCTTCGTTGTCCGGCTCTTCTTGCGTATCTGAATTTTCGTCAAATAATGAAGGGTTTTCTTGTTCGTCCTCTTTTGGGGTTCGTTTCTTCTTGGGTTCTGTCTTTTCCGCCTTTTTCGGAGTTTTTTTTGATTTTTTCTCTTTGGCCACAGGAATATTGGTTAACTAAACGAAAGCGCGCGTTATTCTAGCACGAAATCTTTTGCAAGTGCATGGTTTTTTGACTTAAAATTGGCGAATTCTTACGAAAATCCTTGACAGACTCGGTATTATGGGTTGAAAAATCTCTTTATTTCAGGTATAATTTGGAGAAAATAATTAATAAACAAAAATGAAAGGGACAGGGTATCAACCCTTGGGTGAAGGTGAGATAGATAAAAGGTCTGATAAGCAAAGCATGGAATTGCCGGCTTTGCCGTCGAGACCGATTACTTATGACGGTGTTGAAGATCCCGAAGTTCGTGATCTTTTGTATAGAGTTGAGGGGGATGCTAATAGGGTGAGACAGGGAAATGTTGCTTTGTGGGATAAGCGAGTTGATGAATATTTGGAGGGTGTTCATAGTGGTGTCAAAAAAACTGCTGAGATTGAACGTCTTCAAGAAGCCTCAACTATTGATTCCTTGACGGGATTAAGAAATAGGAGGGCTTTCGATGAAGCTTTCCCGATATCAATAGAACGTGCAACGAGAAGGATTCCGAATTTGGGATTTTTGATATTTGATTTGGATAATTTTAAGGATGTAAATGATGAGCATGGACACGATGCCGGAGACGCTGTTTTGAGACAATTTGCGGATCTTTTAAAATCGTTGTGTAGAAAAACTGAGCAACCTTTTAGATGGGGTGGCGAGGAATTCGTTGTTATCGCGGATGTCGTGGATCTTGAGGCTGCGGTAAAGTTTGCTGAACGTGTAAGGAAGGCGGTTGATGATTATAAATTTATATTGCCGGACGGAACCGTTTTGAAGAAAACTACGAGTGTTGGAATTACCTCCATGAAAGAGTTTAATGGTAGTGTGACCAGCGGGACAGCTGATATATTGATGCAAAAAGCTGACGAAGCTTTATATGAGGCAAAAAAGACGGGGAGAAATATGTGTGTGGCTGCACTAAGAGATGGGACGTTTAAAAAAGCATAAGAATTAATTTGATAATATATGGCTGACGATCAAACACAGACAGGACAGGCACAGGCAGCGCAAGCGCAAGCTTCGGTGGCGCCAGCTTCGGTAGCTCCAGCTTCGGTGGCTCCAGCGATAGCGGCTCAAGTGCCAGCGGCGGCGGTGGCGGTTCCGGCGGCGGAGCAGGCGGTGGCGGTTCCGGCGGCGGAGCAAGCGGCCCCGACCTCTGCAGCAAACTACATCACTGAAGACCAAAAAATGGCCCAAGGTGTTGTAGATTTGCGTGCTGAGAAGCCTGTGTTTGATGAAAAGGGGGAAGTCGTTGCTACGACGAAAGATCAAAAGATCGAAGTTCAGGCCGGTCGCGTGATGCCTAATGAGGCTATGGCGAAAATTAAACACCTTGCCGAAGGGGCGGTGTCCGCGGTGTCCGGGCATTTGAATAAGGCACATGATTTAATGGGTCCTGTTGAGCGCATGAAAGAGGGGATTTCAAGTACTATGCCGAAAGTAAAAAAGACTGTTTTCGAGAATATAAAGGGTCTTTTCATGTTCAATACGAGTAAGGGTAAGGAGGCTATTGAAAAGGTTGATAAGTCCGACAAATTAAAAGAGGAAACCGGTGAAAAAGTGGCGATATCTACCGCTGAGAGACAGAAATATGTTGAGGCTGAAAAATTGTACAAGGACGGATTGGCTTCGATCAAAGATTTGATCGCGCCGTCTTCTATGGAAATTAATTATGACAATATCCGTATCGATGGAATGTATGCGAGGACTTTCTATGTTTACGCATATCCTCGATATTTGAACACGAACTGGCTTGCGCCGGTTGTGAATTTTGACGTTACGATGGACATTTCGCAGTTTATTTATCCGATTGATTCGGCTGAAATAATGAAGACTTTGAGAAAGAAAGTTGCCCAAATGCAATCGAGTATGTCTATCATGGCGGAGAAAGGGCAGGTGAGTGATCCCGGGCTGGAAACCGCTCTTCAGGATGCTGAAAGTTTGAGGAGGGAA
>JBAZPI010000027.1:0-12833 GCA_041648305.1 Candidatus Altimarinota bacterium
AAATAATAAAAACGGAGGAACGTTTCCATAAAGTTTCAGGAATTTTCTTCATGATATTTGAAAAACGCCTACTGCTTTTCGCTGATGCAGCCATCACAATCGCCCCCGAAGCACACGACCTCGTCGACATAGCGGGAGACACAGCGAAAACCGCAAAAACTTTCGGAGTGGAACCAAGAGTTGCATTTCTTTCATTCTCAACAAAGGGATCATCCGATCACCCAAACGTCGAAAGAATACGCGAAGCGGTAAAAATGTTTAAGTTCCAGTACCCAGATATTGTATGCGATGGCGAGATGCAGGTAGATGCCGCACTCGTCCCGAAAGTCGCCGCAAAAAAATGCCCATCCTCCCCCATTCAAGGCAACGCGAACGTACTTATTTTTCCAAACTTGGAAGCAGCAAATATCGCATACAAATTAGTCGAACGTCTGGCCGGCGCAAAAGCAATTGGACCACTGCTTCAAGGCTTAAAGAAGCCGGTTAATGACCTGTCACGCGGCTGCTCATACAAAGACATCGTGAATGTTACGGCATTCACGGCATGCCAAGCGCAAGGCGTTTGCGAATACTGCGTAGAATAAACAGCACACCCCAAATTGCAAATTTTTGACCCTCGTCCAAATGAAAAAAATCCTCGTAATAAATTGTGGTTCGTCCTCTCTCAAGTTCGAACTCTTTCAAAGCGGCAAAGAATTAAAATCCATCGCAGAAGGCCTAATTGATCGTATCGGAAAACCAGACTGCAGATTCACTTTCAAAAGCGGAAAAAAACACTTGGGCATAGGAGTAAAAGTAAAAAATCACACAGAAGCCATCGCACTCACACTCGACTCTTTAAAGAAAGCAAACACAATCAAATCGAACAAAGAAATCGATTTGGTTGGACATCGCGTTGTACACGGCGGAGCAAAATACACCACAGCGGTAAAAATCGACGCAAGCGTTCTTAAAACAATCCGCCTTTTCTGCCCGCTCGCCCCGCTTCACAACCCAATAAATTTGAAAGGCATTGAGACCTGCAAAAAACTTCTTCCGAAAGCAAAGCAAGTAGCAGTTTTTGACACAGCGTTCCATCAAACGATGGAAGAAAAAGCTTATCTCTACGCCATCCCAAGTGATCTCCACGAAAAACACGGCATCCGCCGCTACGGCTTTCACGGAACAAGCCACAAATACGTCACGGAAAAAGTGATCAAACTTCTAGGCAGCCGCGCAGATGGCCACGCCGGCTATGCAGGCCCAAAAATCATCACAGTCCACCTCGGCAACGGCTCATCGATCACAGCATCATTAAACGGAAAAGTCGTGGACACAAGCCTCGGATTCACACCACTCGAAGGCCTCCCAATGGGCACACGCTGCGGCTCAATCGACCCGGCTATCCCGCTCAAAATTCAAGAAATCAAAAAATGGAACTACAAAAAAACAAGTGAATTCCTAAACAACGAATGTGGTCTTAAAGCGCTTTCACGCATCTCATCCGACATGCGCGAAATCTACGCCGCATCGCTCAAAAAAGACAAAAATGCCATCCTCGCAATTGAACACTTAAGCTACAACATCGCAAAATATATTGGCGCATACGCATCAAGCTTAAATGGCCTTGACGCCATAGCTTTCACAGCAGGAATTGGAGAAAAAGCTTTCTACGTTCGCGAAGAAGTTTGCTCATACTTAAGCCATCTTGGAGTTGAACTGGACAAATCAAAAAATGTCAAAAACGAACAACTTATTTCAGGCAAAAAAAGCAAAGTCAAAGTTTTCGTCATACCAACAAACGAGGAACTTGAGATAGCACAAGAATCACTTAAAATTAAATAACATGAAACTAAACGCAACTAAAATCCCGATTCGAGTCGGCAATAAATATATCGCGATCCTCAACGAAAAACGCGCGCATTTTCTTGATCTTCAGGCAAGCGATCGCGTAATACTAAAAAAGCGCGGGAAACCGTCACTGCGAGCCCTTCTCGACATCACGGAAAACAGTGAAATCAAAGAAAACGAGATCGGCCTATACGAAGAGACATGGGACAAATTGGGAATCACGAATTACGGCGAAGATGTCTATATTGAAATCGCGGAAAAACCAATTTCAACTACCTATATCAAAAAGAAACTCAACGGCGAACGCCTATCGGCGGCAGAAATAAACGAAATAATCAAAGACGTGGTTGAAGAAGATTTAACAGACATCGAAATGGCCTATTTTGTGTCGGGATGTTACGTCTATGGACTTGATGACAAAGAAACCGCGAACCTCACTAAATCAATTGTAAAAAACGGCCAGCAACTCAAATTCGGGAAAAAAATAATAGCGGATAAACACTGCATCGGCGGCGTCCCGGGCAATAGAACAACAATGGTCGTCGTACCAATAGTCACCGCGGCAGGCGTCATGATGCCAAAAACCTCCTCTCGCGCAATTACGAGCCCCGCAGGGACCGCTGACACAATGGAAGCCCTCGCTAATGTCACAATTCAAGCCCCCAAACTTCTGAAAATCGCCAAACACATCGGCGGATTCATCACATGGGGCGGCGGAGTCGACCTCGCAGCCGCAGACGACAAAATGATCCGAGCACGCCAGCCCCTATCGCTCGATCCACAAGGCATGCTCCTCGCATCCATCATGGCAAAAAAATTCTCAGTATCGGCAAATCACGTCCTCATCGATATTCCGGTCGGTCCGCAAGTGAAAATTAAAACGAAAAAAGAAGCCCGCGAACTCAAGCGCCGCTTCATAAAACTCGGCCGAATGCTAGGGATGAAAGTAAAAGTTATCTTCACAGACGGTGATCAACCAATTGGCAACGGCATTGGCCCCGCTCTCGAAGCAATAGACGTCCTCAAAGTCCTACAGAACGACCCGACCGCACCAAGAGAACTTAGAGAAAAGAGCCTGATGATGGCCGGTATCCTGCTTGAACTTTGTGGCAAAGCGAAATGGAGCCGCGGCAAAACCATGGCTCGCAAAATTCTCGACTCAGGCAAAGCATACAATCAAATGATGAGAATTATTAAAGCCCAAGGCGCAAATCGAATCAAACCACGCCCGGGCAAATTTTCTAAAATCATCCGTGCAGGCAAAACAGGCCGCATCGTAGAAATAAATTGCAAACTCATCTCACACATAGCACGCACCGCAGGCGCACCAAAAGACCCGGAAGCCGGCCTTTATCTTCACAAACATCTCGGCGACAAAATTCAAAAAGGCGAGCCACTATATACAATTTACGCAGACATCGAAGAACGCTTGGAATACACGAAGCAGTACCCGCTCAATAAAGCATTTGTAATAAAATAACAGCGCCTCAAAAGCGCCTTACCCATGCCAAAACTAACGTTCACCGAAACCATCAAAAAAATTAAATCCCTCGAAATTCAAGGAGCGGAAAATATCGCTATCAAAGCAGTGGAAGCTTTCGAAACTCGCCTCGCCCAAACTAAAAACAAGCTCCTCCTCGCCCGCGCCGTCCGCGAACTTAAGGCCGCGCGCGCCACCGAACCCGCGCTACAAAACGCGCTCGACTACTGTCTCGCCTCATACGAAAAAGATCATCACATAGCCAAAACTGTGCTCTCACACTTCAAAAACAACCAACCAAAAATTTCGACCTTTGGCGCATCACTCATCAAAAACGGGATGAAAATTTTTACACATTGTCATTCATCAACCGTTGAAAGAATTCTGATCGAAGCTCACCGCCAAGGCAAACGCTTTGAAGTATACAACACCGAAACCCGTCCACGCTTCCAAGGCCGCATCACAGCAGCCACTCTCGCAAAAGCAGGAATCAAAGTAACCCACTCCGTCGACTCCGCAGGCCGTCAGACCCTTCGCAAATGCGACCTCTTTCTTATCGGCTGCGACGCAATTACAAAAAGCCGCAAAGTGATAAACAAAATCGGCACAGAAGCATTTTTTGACGCAGCGCAGGAAAGTCGTGTCCCAGTCTACGTCTGCACAAACTCATGGAAATTCGACACAAACTCCACAGACAAAAAAGACACGAAAATTGAAGAGCGTGACCCTCGCGAAGTCTGGGACTCCCCCCCTCGTAACGTTAAAATTTTCAACCCGGCATTCGAAAAAATCGACCTCAACAAAGTCAAAGGCATAATAAGCGAACTTGGCATCCTGAAGCCAAATAAATTAATTCGCACAATAAGACGTAAATACCCATACATATGGCGATAACAAAAAAAGACATCCGCTTCCTCGAAACCCTCGACCGCATGGAACCTAAAGCTCTCTGCCTCCGCGCAAACATCGCGGCAATGTTTGTAAAAAACGGCAAAATTCTCGTCAAACACACGAACGACTGGCACAAAGAAGCCAACTGCAAGCGCATCGGCTGCATTCGAAACATTCGCCACGTAAAATCCGGCACAAGACGTGAGATTTGTTACGGAATGTGTGCAGAACAATGGTGCCTCGCCCTCGCAGCTCGCAAAGGATTAAAAATCGCCGGAGCAACCTGCTATATCACAAAACACCCATGCCGCCTCTGTGAAAGCTTGCTTGCGGAAGCCGGTATCAAACGTGTCGTCTATCAAGAAGGCTACCCGGACGTACTCCCCAAATTCAACCTTTTCAAAACCCGCAAAATCAAAGTAGAAAAAGGTCCGGACACGAACTTCAAGTCGAAGAAGATCCCGAAAGGGCATACGATTTAGACCTATCTAACAAAAACCATATAATTAGCACTCTCTAAGCTTTGCACATAATTAGCTCCATTAGTATCGTGCCACTGATATGTAATTTCTCCATGTCCATTTTTATATTCAACGTACAGAAAGTCTCGACCAACAGTCTCAACAATATCTTCACCACTACCGTCTACTCCCATATAGTCAGTAACCGGAGCACCAGAACAGGAAAACAATCGGATAGATGGAGATGTCTCACCCAGACTGAGCGGATAAGCCTCAAATGCCACTACATCACACTCTATAGCTAGACCCTCACTCTTTGCATCAGAACTAAGAGGAATAGATCTCACAACCTTAAACTCACAACCATTTTCAGCTTTCTTAAACAAATCATCCATACTCCCAGAATTCACATTGGCATCATCTTGTGTACCAGTCGCAGAAAAAACCTTAACCCATTTACCAGTACACTCACCTGAAGAAGAGCCTGAAGAAGAGCTCGAATTCATACGAGTAAATCCCATCAGATCTCCTCCTTTAAGATAGAGACCTACGCCTCCAGCAAGTACTACAACCACGGCAATAACCGCAGCGAGTACTTTTCCTTTGTTTGTCATTTTTGTTTTGGTTAATTTTTTATATTGACACTACGATTGTAACATGCTTCGCGCCGAAAGTCAAACACGCCTAACCAAGTCAGGCCGCCACGTGGCGGCGGGCTAACCTGAAAAAGCCCGCGCTTGACATATTTCCCACCCCAAAATTCAAAAATGCAACTTCCAACCTGCAAGTTCCCGCGCGCGCGGGAACTCAACCTGTCGAATTACACCACAAAGATTCCACCCTTCCCCTCCTCTCTTAAGAGTAAAAGAAAAGATTAAAAAAATGTCTTCGTTACTTTTTTTAGGTATCATGATACCTAAAAACTAAGCAGTTGATCATGATCAACTGCGAAGACTTAAGTAACAGACATTTTTTTAACTTTTCTTTTACTCTACATATCAAACTCATACACCGCCGTCGGCGTCAGCACCTTGATCCTATTCGCATTCAAATCAACGAAGAAATCGCGAATTTCCCCGATTCCTTCAACAACATATTGATTAGAGTAAATCAAATTGCCGGTATTTTCATCCTTATAGAACGCAAGAATCCTTCCGTCCGAATCCAAAACGAACACCTGCGACATTTTTTCGTCCGTGATAACCTTCACAGGATTAACGAAAGCATTGAACGGAGCCTTGCTGATAATTAAATCCTCCTTAACTCCTCCGTAATACTTCTGAATCCCGTCAGGCATCATGAACCAAATATTGGAATCAATCGCGAAATCCTTCGCCAAAGCAAAATCACCAGTAGTTGTATATTGAGCAGCAACGCTAAAAGTATCTGAAGTTGCCTTATAAGTGTATTTCCATAACTGATTATTGTCCGGATCCAAAACATAAATCTTATTAGACCAATCTTCGAGAGCAACTCCCTTGTGAAAAGCGCCTTCGTCCGTATCCATAAACGAAACAGCTCCCTCCTTATATTCAAGAAGCTTGCCGCTCTTTGTTAAGAAAACAAGCGAAGATCTGTCATCAAAATCAGTCGCCGCAATCACGGTTTCCTCATCGTCGAGAGTAACAGGATCCTGAACCTGATCAACAACCAACTCATACAAAGCATTGTATTCAAACACAAACAACCTGTCATTCATCGAAACAAACCCGAGCGCGCTAATATTACTCCTTTTCTCGGTCAAATCAGCCAAAAGTGTTGGAGTGGAAATTCTCTTCACATTATCCAAAGCATCTTTTGTATCTTCAATCTGCTTCAGCAAAATACTCGCCTTCTCCCTGTACTGACCTGAATTCAACACTTCAAGAGCATCAACTTGAGCCTTCCCCAAAATCTGTCCCGCAGCCTCCTTATCATATTGTCCCTTGGTTTCAGCTTCGGAAATCTTATTCTGAACATCGACCAATTTATTGCTCAAAGCCTGAATCTCAGCTTGCTTAGCATTCCTGTCATAAACAATCCAAACCCCACCTATCAAAACCACTAAAACAACCACCAGCGTAAGAAGCACTTTTCCACCGCCGAATCCGCTTCTAAGCAACCCGTTTTTAAAACTGGAAATCCCAGCCCCGATCTTAGTCCCAATCCCAGCTCCAACTCCGGAAACCCTTGACCTCACCTCTCGAGAAGATCTGGCCCTGCTCAAAACCTGCCTTTCTCTCGATTTCTTCAAAATCGCCGAGAAAGCCCCCGAAAAAGCGCTCTTGGCAACACCTCCAACCTTAACCAAAACTTTAGAAAAAGTTGACTGCGTCCTCATTCCACCAGGAGTAGAAACAACTCTTTCTGCAGAAGAAGAGGTGTCCAGTAGAGTATTTTGAAATTCATTACCAGCCCCAGCCGCCACTTGAGCACCCTCCGGAATCAAAGAATGAACTTCCTTAAACCCGATAGCGGTAAGCCCGACCTTCCCCAACATCTCGGTTGAAACCACATCCTTCAATTCAGCCAAAGCTTGCGCCGGATCAGAATTGGACAAAATTCTCCCAAGATCAGTCTTGCTAATATATCGAAGCAGCCTGGTCGAACTTATCAAAACCTTATCTCCCTCCTCGAGATCCCCATTGGCAATATTTGAGAACACGTTCTCGTTTCCTTCATCATACAACCCCTCCGTAATCACACTAACAAACTTCTTCCTCACAAGATAAGCCTCGGCATCCCCGCTCTGAGTAACATACAAAATATTTCCAACCAAAGCGGCAATCACAATATTCAAATTCCCGATATAACCCGAGACTTTCTGGCCCTTGAAATCACTCAAAACCGCATTCACAGCCTTTAACGAATTTTCAAACCTGGCATAAGGCTCCTCCTCAAACCTGTTGAAAAACTCCTCCTGAAAAACAGAAAAAACAGCCTCGCCGATTTCCTCGCTATTGGCAGGATTGTTCTGAATCTCAAGGTTGATAAAAATTTCCCCGCTCTTCTCCCCCAACTTATCATACTCATCATAGGAATAGTTCTCCAGATAGCTATTGTCATCCTTCCCTATGAACAGGAAGTCATAATTTGCTTTTAAAGCCATATTTTTAAGGATTAGTTATCTAGCTGTTATCTAGCGTGAATATACAAGATTTAAGGTATGAGTTGCAAGAATTTATTAAATAGCGCCTTCGGGACAACCCTTGGGCCGAGCCATGTCATCCACATCAAAAAAAGAACGCGGATCAGTAAACCCACCTGTTAACTCCCTAGCCACATCCCCTATCCTTTCGCAATCTTCCCTGCCCATAATAATTAAGTTAATCAAATCTTAAAAGCTTAGAGAACCCTAAGCCCCCAAATTATAACGGACAATTTCAATATGTAAATGGGATTTTGTAAACGGGGTTTTTCCATTGACTATTTCTCCTGCTGCAACTACAGTATCCCCGCGCTTTAAGAAGCGCACTCGCTTCTCAAGTCCGCACGAAATCCATATCCTAACTTTAACATAAAATGCTCGGAAAACTTAAAAAGATGAAGAGACTACGAAAACACGGCTTCAGACACAGAATGTCCACAAAAGGTGGACGCGGCGTCCTAGGCAAAAGAAGAGCAAGAGGTAGAAAATCTCTCACGGTGAAAGTTCATTCAAAATAAAGGGCTACAAATTTTACAATGATTTCAAGAAAATTTCGCCTAGGCAGACTCGACACTCGATGGCTTTTAAAGAAAGGCGGACACCTCACGAGCAACCTGTTTATAGTTCGTTACCTGAAATTCCGACCGACGAAGCAGCAGCCGCAGCTCGAACCGCCAAAATTCACAGTAATAGCCTCAACCAAACTAGCCAAAAAGGCAGTCGACAGAAACACCATCAAAAGAAGAGTTTACGAAGCCATCCGCCTGAACCTGAAAAGCCTAGACCAAGAAAGCCAAAACAAAGACGAAACCTGGAAAGTCGCATTGATTCCAAAGAAAAGAATCCTTGATGTAGAATACAAAAAAATTGAAGAAGACATCCAAAAACTGTTCGCCAAACTGGCCAGATTAGACCAATTAACACTTAATAATGAATAAAAACTCACTCTTTAAAAACATTCTCTTATTTTTAGTAGTCTTCCTCGTACTCAACTTTATCTTCAAAAGCTGCCAATCATCGGAAAAACAAGCGTCAATTCTCGATCAGGGAGACATAGGCTTTATGACGGACGACACATCATACAGCCGCAACAAGGACGTAACGGTAGAAATCAAAAACAATACGGCCACAGACTTTGTGATCCCTCAAGATTGCCCGGCAGAGCCTTTCGATGTTTTCCATTATGAGAACGGCGAATGGGTGCAAATCACATCCCAACCCGAATTGGATTGTTCAAAAGCCGTAAGCTACACCTTAAAACCGGGCGAAGAGGCCAAAGTTCCATATGATAACTGGAAACACGCACTATTTTCACGCATGGGAAGATTCAAAATCTCATTCACAACACAGGTTGCGTCCGCAGACGGACAAACCCAGGAGAAAACCTTCGTAACCAACGAATTCATGGTAGAAGAAGAAGGAATTCTCACCAAATTATGGAACGGTGTACTCTATCGCCCAATCTACAACACATTGATCTTCCTAATCTCCATTATGCCAGGCCACGACCTGGGCCTCGCATTAATACTCCTCACAATCATCATCAGAACCATCCTCCTCGCACCCTCTCACAAAGCGATGAAGGCTCAAAGAAAAATGCAGGAAATTCAGCCAAAAATTGAAGAGATCAAACAAAAATATAAAGGCGATCAGCAAAAAATCGCCCAGGAAACAATGCTGATTTGGAAAACTCAAAAAGTGAATCCTCTGGGCAGTTGTCTCCCGCTTCTCCTTCAATTCCCTGTTTTGATAGCCCTCTTCTGGGTAGTACAAGGGGGACTAAATCCGGATAACACATACCTGTTTTATACAACATACGGGGACTTTTCCTTCTCAAGCATCACAACAGTTTTTCTTGGGCTCGATCTATTGAAAATAAATCTATACGTACTCCCATTGATCATAGGACTTTTGCAATTCGGCCAGATGAAACTCGCGATGTACCAAAAGGGCAAGAAAAAAGACGCTTCCGGCTCTGTAAGCGGCAGCGCCTCCGGCGCCCCGAAAGAGATGGCAATGGCAAGCAACATGATGCTTTACGCCATGCCTGTCTTAATCGCTATATTCACAGCCCAGCTCCCTGCAGCAGTTGGAGTATACTGGGGAGCATCAACTATATACGGAATCGTCCAGCAAATATTTGTTAACAGAAGTTTTGATAAGCCAGAGAACAAATCGAATTCAGATGACGTAGCTGTCCGCGTAATTGAGAATAAATCCTAACTTAAATATATGAAAATCGACAAAGTAATAAAAGAAACGCTCGAAGAACTTCTAAACAGGCTTGGAACAGAGTTCGGCAAAATCGAAATTGAAAAAACAGAAGACAACGCTTATTCCGTAAATATCGAAACAGAGGACGCCACAACCCTCATAGGACACCATGGAGAAACAATTTACAGCCTCCAACACATCTTGAAAGTCTTATGCTGGGCAAAGACAAAAAAGAAAGAAGAATTCAACGTAATCCTCGATGTCGCAAACTACCGCAAAAGACAGGAAGAACGCGTAATAGGCCTGGCGGAACACAAGGTTGAGTTCGTCCGCAAAACAAAAAGAGCGCAAGTCCTCCCCCCAATGTCTCCATACTTCCGAAGAATCGTCCACCTCCATTTGATGAAACCGGAATTCGATGACATTGAGACGGTGAGTGAAGGAGAAGGAGACCTGCGCCACATTATTGTTAAGCCCGCGGAATAACAAAGCACAATGAAGAAAACGCTTAAGCCCCTCCTGGCAATAATAAGCGCAATACTGAGTTTCACCCTTGTAGTCAGCTTTGAGCTGACAAATTCAGCCTTACAAATCGCTTTGGCAGAAGACGCCGAAGCTCTTGAAGAAGCCTCAGAAAACCTTCCAGCCTCATCGCCAGGATTTGATAGCTTTTCCGACGTAAAAGAAGAGAACTACCACTACGTCCCAATAATTGAATTGGCAAAAGAAGGAATCATAAACGGCTACGACGACGGGACTTTTCACCCGTACGACACAATAAATCGGGCCGAAGCTTTAAAAATAATACTAGAAACATTCCGGGATTTCTCGGATGAGAGTTACGTAGAACCGGACAAACGCCCATTCCAAGACGTTCCACTAGGAGCATGGCATTCAAAATACATCGTCACGGCTTTAGACCTCGGGATAATACACGGCTACGACGACGGAACATTCCGCCCTTGGGACACGATAAATCTCGCGGAAGCCTTAACAATGATCACGCAAAGTCTCGAAAATTACATTGCGGTCGCAACAGCAGAAGAAGCTGTTTTCGCTGACGTGGCTTTAGACGTCTGGTTCGCAGAATATTTTTCATACGCAAAAAGCAGAGAAATGATAAATATTACAGACAATAACAATGTCCACCCGGAACAAGAAATGACCCGCGGATATTTCGCCGAAATAATCTACAAACTAAAAAATTTCAGTAACGATTTTCACTTCGGAAAAGCAACCTTTTACGGAGCGGTCTCTCATGGCTCAGGCACAGCCTCAGGAAAAACATTCGATATGTACGCAATGACAGCAGCGCACAAAGAACTTCCATTCGGTACAATTGTCGAAGTTGAAAATCTGGCCAACGGCAAAACGGTGCAAGTGGAAATAACAGATCGCGGTCCATACGGCCCAGGAAGAGTTATAGACTTAACATCGGCAGCATTTGATGTCATCTCCGACTTGCACAGAGGTATAATAAACGTACAATACAAAGTGGTTGAAGAACCTTAAATATGCACCGTGAAATATGCGCAAAAAACAAACCTTAAACACAGAAATTAAAAAAACCGTAAAACTCCTCATCACAACTCTTACAATAATAATCGTCGTACTTGTTATTGTATTTCTTTTTTCAACTAGTAAATCCGCCCAACAAGGCTACGTACTGGAGCAGGCACGCATCCAAAACGAACAACTTAAAAATCAATCCGAAAATCTAAAAGCGAAAGTTACAGACGCCCAAACCACTTCCAACTTTGAAGACAGCCAAAAACTCGAAGAAATGGAGCAAACACCGGAAGAAGCTTTAGATTATTTATTACCGGAAGACAACAATTAGCAGCTAAACAGCGCAAGAGAACGAAGTTCTATTTGCGCAATTCCTATACATACCCCCCTAGAGGGGGGCAGGGGGGCAGACGCCGAAGGCGTCCTCTATTTGCGCAACTCCCCAAATCTGCTTGAATATTGCACTCCCTATAGGTAAAATCACCGCGTACTTTAGCGCGCTTTTAGCACGCCTCAAAACACGGTCCCATCGTCTAGTGGTTAGGACAATAGGTTTTCATCCTATAAACGGGAGTTCAATTCTCCCTGGGACTACCAGCGACAGAAAGCGTAGCGATTCTGTCGCAATTTCTATATACCCCCCTAAAGGGGGGCAGGGGGGCAGACGCCGAAGGCGTCCTGTCGCAATTTCTATATACCCCCCTAAAGGGGGGCAAGGGGGGCAGACGCCGAAGGCGTCAGGACGCAGTCCTATCGCAACAAGGTTGGTTTTTTCCAAGCTAAGAGTTAAAATGCCACTCAGACATTAAACCCCTCACAATTTTCCTATGAAAAAATTCGCGTGCCTGACAATTTTCGCCCTCTTATTCCAACTTCTCCTTCCAATTCAATTGGCTTCAGCGCAAGAACCGCTCCACGAGATCACCTCAGTCTCCACCACCGAAATTACTCCAGGCGAAACAATCCTTACAATCACAGGAACAGGATTCGGCAGCCCATTCAACTCGGAGAACAATCAAATCTGTTTTGGAGCAAATGACTGCCGCGATGCGTCAGACCTGAACGACTACCTTCAAGCCTGGAGCGACACCGAAGCCACCCTCTTAGTTCCCGAAGACATAACCGCCACCCCAAGCACAATTCTATTAAAAGTGTATTTCTACGACACCCAAACTTTCGACTATATTGAAAGCCCCGGACAGTACACAATCGCGGAAGAACCAGAGCCAGAGCCGGAGCCCGAAGATGAAGGCATCGTAATCTACATAGGAGAAGGCTGCCCGTACTGCGAACACGTCCAAAGCTATATCGCTGAAAACAA
>JBAZPI010000028.1:0-12752 GCA_041648305.1 Candidatus Altimarinota bacterium
CTAAAACATCTCCGTTAACTAAAGTGGACATAGTACATTCTTTCTCAACTCCTTTATTATCACATTCCTGCCACCACCCAACCAAGTCTCTAGGTAATCCGCGTCCCCTAAGCACAGCCCTTCTGGCTTCTACTACCGCCGTAAGATCCTCCAAATCTCTCAAATTCATATCTTTACAATTCTTTATCGCCTCAATACTCGTCGTCCCGGTAGCCTTATCATGAAACGCCGTCCTCAAACAATGTATACGTCTATTCGTGTCAAGATCACTCAAAGTAATTTCAATCAAATCAGTAGGCACTTCATTTTTCCCGCCATTACAAGCATGCGCAAGAAAAGCAGCAAGATACAACGCCGTCGCAACCCTCATCCAAACATTTTTTTGCATCGAAAATACATCGTTTGCCCAGTCACCCAATCTGTCCAAAGAATCCCGTTTTTCCATACGTTTTTCCATAACATAAAAATTTTACAAGAAAGAATTATTACACAATTATCTATTTCCGTCAAGCCCAACCTCTAAAGAAAAACATCTATACCAAAAACCCCTCATAAACAATTGCCCATCACACCCTTTTCTGATATAATAATACGACACACTCGAACCTAAAACAATATGAGATTTAAGGTCCCACAAGACGTACAAAGAGCCGATCAAATTATCGGACCTCTAACATGGAAACAGCTAATTATCCTTGGAGCGGGCGGTGGAGCTTGCTACGCGATATACATCACTCTGGCAAAAAGTTACGAAATCGAGGCATGGTTGCCACCAGTCGCAATAGTCGGAGGCATAACTTTAGCGCTGGCATTCCTCAATATCCACGGACTCCCGTTCGAAAGATGGCTACTCGCATTCATTGAATACCACTTCCTGCCTAAAAAAAGAATATGGAGACAAGGACAAGCAGAACCATTCGTCTCATATTTGGAAAGAATAGCATCAGAAAAAGACAAAAAGCTTGAAGAAGCACAAAACAAAAAAGCAGACGAGAAAAGTAAAAAATCTATCAAAGAATTAAGCGAAGTGTTAGACAGTTATGGAGGATTGGAAAAAAAGAAAGCGCTTAACAAAATCATTAACCACGAAAAATAATGGGAATACTGGATATATTTTTTGGATCCACTAAAAAAACAGCCGAAGACAGCGCTGGAGCAGGAACGGGAGCCGGAGCAAAACAAACGAGAAAACCATCGACTTCTAACGCCTTGGCCTCAACTCAAGTACACCTTAAATTAGGTGAAATTCGCGATGATCTACTCGTCTTGAAAAACGGAGGAATCAGAGCGATTTTGAAGGCAACATCGATCAATTTCAATTTAAAATCAGAAGAAGAACAAAACTCAATAACTTACGCATATCAGGGATTCTTAAATTCACTCGAATTCCCTGTCCAAATCATAGTCCGATCAAAGAAACTGGACATCGACAACTACATAGAAAAAATCAAAGAAATCGGCGAAAAACAAAAGAATCAACTTCTAAAAGACCAAACGCTTGAATACGCAGATTTCGTAAAACGCCTCGTCGAATATACAGACATCATGCAAAAAGAATTTTACGTAATAGTCCCCTACGACCCAGTCAGATCAAGAGGAGTCCCCTTTTTCCAAAGATTTTTGCAAAATCTAAGACCACAGGACTCATACGCAGATATTAGAAAACGCCACAAAGAATTTGAAAGCTTAAAAAAACAAGTCGCCCAGAGACTAAACGTGGTTGAATCAGGCCTAACTCACTGCGGCATCAAAACAGATCAATTAAAAACAGGGGAGATTATCGAACTCTTCTACAATACATACAATCCACAAATCTCCAGGACAGAAAAAATCAAAAACCTCAGTGACCTTAACGTCGTAACCGACGAAAAAGCCCTGGAAGACGAGCGAAGTTCCTAAGGCCGGCTCCTCGGCCTAAAGGCCCCCGGAGCCCCCTAAATAAAAAGCACTGTCTTGGCAACGCCCTACTTTCCCACAGCTTATCACTGCAGTATCATAGGCGAAGGAGAGCTTAACTTCTGTGTTCGGGATGGGAACAGGTGTACCCCCTCCTCTATAGTTACCAAGACAGTACCTTTTAAAATAGCAGCAAGCAACATTGGTTTTTTACCACCAATTACCAGTCAAAGTAAAGGTTCTCTATAGTTGGTCAATTCGACCCGTATATAAAATAAGTTCAATGATCCATTAGTACTGCTCGACTGAACGTGTCGCCACGCTTACATCTGCAGCCTATCAACCCTGTAGTCTACAGGGGGATTCATAGGGAAATTTAATCTTGGGAGAGGCTTCCCACTTAGATGCTTTCAGCGGTTATCCCGTCCGAACATAGCTACCCAGCCATGCCGTTGACACGACAACTGGTAAACCAGAGGTTCGTCCACTCCGGTCCTCTCGTACTAGGAGTAGCTTCCCTCAAATTTCCAACGACCACGGAAGATATAGACCGAACTGTCTCACGACGTTCTGAACCCAGCTCGCGTACCCTTTTAATTGGCGAACAGCCAAACCCTTGGGACCTTCTCCAGCCCCAGGATAGGACGAGCCGACATCGAGGTGCCAAACAGCCTCGTCGATATGAACTCTTGGAAGCTATAAGCCTGTTATCCCCGGCGTAACTTTTATCCGTTGAGCGATAGCCCACCCACGTGGAACTATCGGATCACTATCACCTGCTTTCGCATCTGCTCGGCTTGTAGGCCTTGCAGTTAAGCTCTCTTATGCGATTACACTATCAGTCTGATTTCCATCCAGACTTAGAGAACCTTTGCGCGCCTCCGTTACTCTTTAGGAGGCGACCGCCCCAGTCAAACTACCCACTAAACAGTGTCCTCACACCGGATTAACGGCATGAGTTAGAGTCTAAACATAGCAAGGGTGGTATCTCAAGGATGGCTCCACTGGGACTGACGTCCCAGCTTCAAAGCCTCCCACCTATCCTGCACAAACTATGTCCAGACACAATGTCAAGCTATAGTAAAGCTGCACGGGGTCTTTTCGTCTTTCCGCGGTTAAACGGCATTTTTACCGTTTTTGTAATTTCACCGAGCCTGCTGTTGAGACAGTTATCACATCATTGTACCATTCGTGCGGGTCGGAACTTCATTATCTTAACTTTAATTTTCATTAAAGATGAGACTATATCTTCATCTTGCCAATAACTTTAGAAGAAATTCTTTGGGATATTTTTTTTTACCACTTAGATTCATCTGATAAGCCCACTCGATTATTTGAAGTAAATAATCTCGGTTCAAATGCCAATTTTTGTGAATGTATTCACAAATCTTAACAAACTTATCAAAGTCATTCTTTTTTGCGGTAATCAAAGGAAATCTAATAAAGTGAGGGATAATAAATTGTATTAGATCATTAATTGATCTAACTTCGAACTTATAAGTTCTATCCCTACCAGAAAATCTAATGCTTCCGCATCCAAAAAATTTTTGAACTTTTTGTAATGCGGACAACGAGAGCCTGTTTTGAGATATTGAGAAACTTGGTCTCACTTCCACTTTAGTAGCAAATTTTGCTCTATAGTTGAATGAGACACAGAAACATCCCTCACCATCCACAAAACCGGTAATGTATGAGGCTAAATCCATATTGATATTGGTTAATTATAGCCCCAATCATTTCTTCATAGTTATTTTTTATCCGGCAAGAGCTAGCATATTATCCCGCTAAGCGGGATCTCACCTTTCGGTTCAGTCGTTACGGGTCCCCAACCTTTAGGATGGGGTTCCCACGGTATTGCCATACTCCATTTTTAAGCGGAGCTTAGGGTTCCACCGTTATTAGCTAGTTTACTAATAGCACATTGCTGCGCTATTCGGGCAATTCCGACAATTTTACCCGACAAGGAATTTCGCTACCTTAGGACCGTTCATAATTGTTACTCTCCGCTTTTGAAAGCGGAGGATGCAGCCATCTCTGCTGCATTCTCCATGTCGCCATAGAGATCGGACTATATCTTTTCCACCATTATTAGAAGTGGAATTTGGCATATAGTCTCTGAGGATTTTTTAACTTTCATTTCAATAGAGCCTGTATATCTTTGTCATTGTGCCTTCTATTTCCCCCATCATTCATATCTCTCCTTAATTTTAAAATTTCAAGAAGTCCCTTTTGCGTAAGATGAGATCCCTCCTTAATTATCATCGCCATCCGACAAAATTTAGAAAAATCTCTTTTCTTTTTTGCCGACAAAAAGCGATACTCCTTAAAAAATGGAATCACATTCTCCCAAATTGCATTGAAATTATTGACTTCATAATACCAGACACCGTCCGGCCTCCCCCTCAGTGTTCCGCATTGCAGCCACCGTTTCCATAAAGCCAAAATCACCTTATCTTTTTGAGAGATGTTAAAACAAAGAGAAATTCTCCACGGAAGCCTATAATCATCTCGCTTCCGAAACGACACATTGAAACTTCCTTCCCCATCCGCAAAACCAGCCAAATAATAGCCAATTTGAAGAGGGATTTTCTTTAAATCAATCATAAATAATCAAAGTTAAAATCTTTCCTGCTGATCATCCGCACTGAAAACATTGTCACTGCTCTTATTAAAGAGCGAGTAGTTCTCAGATACACCGGATATTCCAGCATATAGCCAAATTTATTTACGTAACTACAATGGCCTATTTCATAGTTACGGCCGCCGTTCACCAGGGCTTAAGATCACCGCATACACGGATCACCTTGACCTTCTGGCACTGGGCAGGCATCAGCCCCTATACATCGTCTTGCGACTTAGCAGAGACCTGTGTTTTTGTTAAACAGTTGCATGATATCTTTAGCTGCGGCCTCCTTGATAACAATAATGAAATCAAGGTGGCAAGGTTTATCCCGAAGTTACACCTGCTTTTTTGCCGAGTTCCTTAACAACAGTTTGCTCGATCACTTTGGTCTACTCGACCTTCCCACCAGCGTTGGTTTGTGGTACGGAAATTTATTTTTCTCGCTACCGAGGCTTTTCTTGTCAGCCGAACTCTCTGGAATCACTCCCCTTAAAAGGGAAGTAATTTGCATAGCTCCTCGACCACGTCCAGTCGAAACCAGACAACTCCGACGGATTTACCTATCAGAGAAAGGTCTAAAAGTTTGCACGTGAATTCATTAACACGCTCCAGATATCCAGCCGCGTCACCCCTGAGCTAACGCCACTTCAAGTCCACGGGGGTCGCATCTTAATCACTTACCGAAGTAAGATCCGAAGAATTAACTTCCGCTTTCCATCCGTTTTGCTTTGACGAAAAATAAACTGTACAGGAATATTAACCTGTTGTCCATCGACTACGCTTTTCAGCCTCGCCTTAGGACCGACTAACCCCAAGCCGATTAACGTTGCTTGGGAAACCTTGGGAATTCAGTGTTCGGGTTTTTCACCCGAATAACGTTACTTATGTCAACATTTTCACTTCCTGACGCTCCACTGGACCTTTCAGTCCAGCTTCAATGCAGACAGGAACGCTCCTCTACCGCGCTCCGACAAGTCGGAGCACCCGCTTCTTCGGTTTAAGTTTTTAGCCCCCTTATATTTTCGGCGCAAAATCGCATAGACCAGTGAGCTGTTACGCACTCTTTAAAGGAATGGCTGCTTCTAAGCCAACCTCCTGGGTGTATAAGCGATTTCACATCCTTTACCACTTAAGCTTAATTAGGGACCTTAGAAGGCGATCTGGGCTGTTTCCCTTACGACTATGGCACTTAGCTGTCACAGTCTGACTCCTGTGAAATTCATTGTGGTATTCGAAGTTTATCTAGGTTTGGTAGGCGTTTTATACCCCCTAGCCTAAACAGAGCTCTACCCCCACAACTATTAACACAAGGCTAGCCCTAAAGCTATATCGAGGAGAACCAGCTATCTCCTGGTTCGTTTGGCATTTCACCCCTATCCACAGATCATCCCCCAATTTTGCAGCATTGGTGGGTACGGCCCTCCACAGAGTATTACCTCTGCTTCAGCCTGCCCATGGATAGCTCACCAGGTTTCGGGTATAGTGTGCAAGACAAACGGATTATTCATCCTCGCTTTCACTGTGGCTTCAGCTTTCACTGCCTTAACCAAAGCCCTGCACAGCTAACTCGTTGACCCGTTCTACAAAAAGTACACAGTCACCCGGCCTTGCGGACGGGCTCCTATTCCTTGTAAGCAAAAAGTTTCAGGTTCTATTTCATCCTCCTAACAGGAGTGCTTTTCACCTTTCCCTCACGGTACTAGTACACTATAGATCTTGAAACCTATTTAGCCTTGGAAGGTGGTCCTCCCAAATTCAGGCCGGATTTCACGTGTCCGACCCTACTTAGGGACACTCTAGGCTCTATTTTGTTTTCGCCGACGGGACTATCACCCTCTATGGTTGAACTTTCCAGATACATTTGGCTAACAAAATAGAATACCACGTTGAGGCCCTGTAACCCCATCCCGCGTGCGGAATGGTTTAGGCTGTTCCCCGTTCGCTCGCCACTACTAAGGGAATCACTGTTTTGTTTTCTTTTCCCCAGCTACTAAGATGTTTCAGTTCACTGGGTATACCTCGACCCGCCTATTTTATTTAGCGGGCCGTATCAAAAAATTGATGGGTTTCCCCATTCGGAGATCTCCGGGTCAAAGTCTGCTTAGCGACTCACCGGAGCATTTCGCAGCTAGCCACGTCCTTCATCGGAGTTTCAAGTCGAGGCATCCACTTTTTGCTCGTAACGTTACTTATTCTAAAAGTCGAATAAAGACCAAGCTATAGAAAACCAATTACTTTAACTAGTAATCGGTAATAAAAAAAATATTATTGCTTGATTCTTCTGATTTTCAATGATCACAACCCGCCAGAGACCATCCAAGGCCCTTTTGGATCCACCTAATAAAAAAGGTGTGCATCTGCACACCCTTAAATCCAAAACTTTCACAAAACTACGTTTTTGAACTTAAGGCTGCGCAATGATTTTTTCGCATAGATAAGGTTAAATACAGACTCCTCACCAAATTTGCTGGGCAATTATATTCACTGCCTCCTGTTAAGTCAATAGGATTTTCGGTGTTTTTTGCGTTGCAAAAAGAACGTCTCATTGTGTAATAGCGAAACACGTAAACTTTTCTTTATTTCACGCCAAAAAACGGCCCAAGATAATCATGCAGTATGGCCTGAAAAGTCCCAAGAAAATACATCAGAGATCCAAAAAACGAAACAAAAGCCAGGACAGCAATCAACGAATACGTTCCCCCGCTTCCAAAAATCTTCTCAGCCCACGCGACATCTCCAACATAGTGCTTGATCTGCACGCGATACTTCAAAAGAATGATTGCAATAGCGATGCCAAGAATGAGGACAATGTAACGATTCATGCACCCATAATAAACAGATACAACAAAAATTCAAGAGAGAAAAACCGCGACAGAACCGCTTCGCTTTAGCGTGCTAATCACCCGGAGCGCACAAAGTAACAACCAAGTTTTCAAAAAGCGATAGGGATTTTGACAGATAAAATGTTGACATTTTTAGGATTCTAGTATACAGTCGCATCCATTTTTATTCACTATAAAATGAATGATTCACCAACTGAACAGCCGTTAGAAGCGCTTTCCTCGCTTAGAGATGATATTTGCGCTTTAGCAGAAAGAGCATTCCCTCGGGGAAGAGCTTTGTTTACCGAAAATTTCATGTATGTGTCTAGAGATCAATATCCATTACCTTGGCTAGGAAGAGAGATTGATCAAAATTTTGTAGATAAAAATCCACATCATCCTGGAACCTTAAACGGAGTTGAAATAACAGAAACCGAACTACCTGAAGGAGTAAAAAAATTTACTATAACTGGAAATTGGGCATTTACAGATTACAGTGGCTTAGTAAATTTACATTCAGATAAAACTGATGAGTCTCTGCCAAAAGCAGGCGGAAATGGAATTGGGCTTAAACAAACGGTCCTTAGACTTATGCGCGACTTTGGAGTAAGCGTTTTCGAGGTTCAGGGTGAAGGATGGAAAGTACCCTATTGCATGGTAAGTGCGGATCAGATTAATTCAGCATTAGATTCGTTGCAAGATCCAAGAAGGGTAAGTTGTGGGGTTTTGATGGCTCTCCCCCAACCACTCCGAAACACAGGGGTTTGCAGATACATAATAGAAACAGCAAGGCCGGAAGTAATTTCTGAAATACAAAATCTCCGCAATTTAGCTGTGTGTGACCAAAATGCGCATCTCGAAAATGCGGATTTCTCGAATAATAAGGGCATAATTAAGTGGCTACCTGTTGTTGAAACAACGGCAGCATCCAAAAAAGCCGGAAAAACTACTGAAAGAAAATTTCGACCTGCAAATGGTAAAATATTTATTAATGGTCAAATAAGTCGCTACAGAGAGTCAAATGCGCAATTTCAGTCCACTCCGGATGATTTCTGGGGCGGTCCATGCGGTGTCACACTAGCTCTACACGAAGTAGGATATCCAATGACATTGGATCGAGCGCCTTTGAGTAATTACGAAATTGAGAACCTGTCTTCAGATTTTATGGAATCTTTAACAAAAGCCGAATTAATTCAAAATCTCCATGTTTCAGAGCATCTTTGGCCATTTTTTGAAGTTCAAAAATATGATTGGAACAATCCTTTTTCTCTTAATCTACTGACTATGATTATTGGCCGATTAATAATGATCGGCTTTTCGCGTGAAGAATATGAAGCAAAATTTGGGGATAAAAAATACCTTTGTCTCGATAAAGAAATAACTGAAGAACAAAAAGCAAGACTGACCCAAGAAGGATATTCACTTTGCCCCCCGTGTTTTCAAAGAATGCATATGCCAAAAGTTTCCGCACGTCTTTCAGAACTAGATGTGGCTATCAGCAACAAAGCTGATTTTCATTTAGCCAGAAAACATTCTTTAAAAACAAGCATTGAAGCGGGACTGGTTGTACCATACGCAACAATCAACGAAAGAAATCCTGAGACCATGGGTCTTTATTTGAAAAAAGGGCTTGGTGAACATTTAGGTAGAGTTTGTATAAATAAGGATAGAGTCAGAACAATTACAATAGGAATAAACAAAGAAATCAATCCCGATGAATTAACAGATACCGATCATAAGTTCTCGTCGACTACTCCAGTTGCACTAGCCAGAACATTGGCATACGAAGGCATAAGTAGTGGTATTTTTTCAGATATATTTCTCGCTCAAGGGCAATATGTATCAACCTTTTCTTTACATTTTGGAACATTAGTGATTAGGAATAATCCTTATTCCTCAGACGAAACATATCTCAGCATTTCGTTCAAAAATGATGGAGATATGAAGTGTTTTTTTGCCGGGCTCACAGATCCTAGTGTTGAAGAAGCAGCAAATGAGACGAAAAGGATAAGAGAAAAAGAAACGATTGAAAATCAAGTCCGTACTGCTGTTGCCCAAAGAGAAACGATGTTGAAAGAATTTATGGCTGAAAAAGATAGATTATTAGAAGAATCCCAAAGAATTCTACGCGAAGCTGAAGAAAATGCCAGGAGAATAGTTAAGCAAGCGAAACATGAAGCCAAACAAGAAATAAAAGCAGGGAAAAAAGACCCCGAAGAAAGAAGATCTTCAATAATAAAAGCAACAAGTTTAGCAGGGGTTCTCATCGCCACAGCAACAGCAGTAGGAGTTTTATTACATAATAATTCCAGCGGCGGCAGCGGCGAAGAAAATATTTTACCAATAATCGCCGGAATTGCCAGTTTGGTTGTTTTGGCAGTAACTGGCGTTTACTTGCTCAAAAAGGACAAAAAAAATAATTCTGATCCAAATAGAAATCGTCAAAGTGCCATTCAACAAAGAATAAATGAAGAAAATAAAAGAATTAGCGAGCAAATAGATGAACAGATGAGATCCAGAAAAACAAATACTACCCGTAAAGCAGGAACAACGGTAACTTCGTTGCCGGAAATTTTAAGGGAATTTACTTCCTCCAATGTTGGCCATTCTTCTCTGGTTATAGGAAAAGATCCGGCAACGGAAACAGAAGAATTTGCTGTTGAAGATTTTAGGATTATTGAACCGACCTCAGAACAACTTGAACAATTTACTACTTTAATAGAACATCTTGCACTTACGACAGGATATAATGCTCCAAACGGTTTATTTGTTTACACTGGCAAAGGGGCACTTGGGCTTAATAGGGGTTCTGCAATAGGATTACATGCAAATGTCTTTTCTACTTCTTTTGAGGAAGCCTCTGCTTTAGTTTTACGACATGAAGTAACACACAATATGGTTAGACGCCATAACTCCAACTTCGCGTTAATGTACGGAACACTTTGCGCAAAAGTTGAACAATCGATTGATACCATTGCAAGAAAACCAGAATCCCAAAGAACCGAACAAGATAAACTTATTTTATCAGCAAAACTGAGATGGGATGAAATAAGAAGTCGAACAAAATAGGTTAACAAAAAAATGTTTAATTTATGGTGGGCGATCGTGGACTTGAACCACGGACCTCGTCATTATCAGTGACGCGCTCTAACCAGCTGAGCTAATCGCCCGGAGTGAGCCCGGCAGCCCGTCTAAAGCCGGGCAAAATTTCACGACCAACAAACTACTCAAAAGCATTCTATCAGTCAATAAAATTTCTTCAAAACAAAAAACTTGCTAAGGAACCTCTGAAAAACCATGGAATGCAAGGAAACAAGGAGCTTTTGAAGAGCCGTACGATCTGTACGGCGAGGAAAAAGTGACGAAGTTGACGAAGCAGTACGGGTTTTTCAGAGGTTCCTTAACCTTCACTAATCAACCCGCCGAATTGTCACAGTCCCATCGATAGTCGCCTGACGACCCGCGAAACTAAAAGATCCTTGAATCGGCGCCTTCGCCCCATCCTCAAGTTTCACAGTTATTGGGGACACATGTTGACCAACCAGGCTGACGACCGAAGCATTCGGATCGGAAAAACCTGCATTCAAACAGGTCATCTTAACTCCCTCGCCATGATCAACCACAATATAATCCTTGCCAAAAACTACATCGGTATCCACAACTTTCCCGTCGGTCGTTGTAATCCACAAAAAAGGATCATTCATAGCGACCACCTCACAAGTAGCAACATCATCAGACACAGTCGCATTTATAAAACCCATAGGTTCAATTATCTTCAGTTCACCAGTCGCATAGTCAACAACAGTAAAGTGAAATCCTCCCTCCATTTGGTGAGTAACATAGCCGGCAAACTCATCACCTATCACCTCATATTTCAACTTAACATCGAAAGCCGCAGCCCATTTCCCGCCACTCGCCTGATAAGGCTCTTCTTTTTTGGGTGGAGGAGGCGGAGGAGTTGTCGTGCCATCGTCGCTCTTCTTTTCTTCTTCTTCCGTCTTTTCCTTCGGATAAACAACCTTCTTCGCAGTACAGAACGCTTTCGCAGGAACTACTGTGACATAAGCATAACCATGAACACCTCCTTTAGAAGCGATAACCGTTCCTAGGGCAGGCTTATCATAGGCAGTAAAAACCCCATCTTCATCTATAGTTCCGATAAATAAATTATCCTGAAGCAAAGATTCGACACGCCAAGTAACCCCATCCACCGACGATGTGAATTGCTGCTTCTCGCCTTGCTCAATACAAGCGCTTTCGGGCGTAACTACAATAATTTTAGGGTCATTAATACCCGCCTCAACAGCTCCCTCATCAGAAGGAGTACCCTCCTTGCCGTCCGGTTCGGCAGCACATCCGAAAATCGCTAGTACAGCAACAACGATCGCGAACAATTTTGCTTTTTTTGTCATAGACTTGAGGGTTAAATTAATCGATTAATTAATTACACATGCAAAAGAAAAATTGGCAGGAGCCCCCCTACCTTCATATTTTGGAACACCTAAAGTCAATGAGATTTCCACACCTTGGTTGAGAGCTTCCATAATACTTTTTCTCGCCGCATCTGAAACACCAGCAGTAGAAGAAAATGCACCACCCTCAATAACACCAAGCGCAAAACCAATAGCCACCTCCGCCTTTGATCCAAGATTCACAGTATTTCCAGAATCAATCATACCTTTAAAATAATTATAAAAATTCAAACCAGCACCCTCAAGGGTGGGCTCTTGAATGGCAAAATAAACTCTTTCGACAGTTTCTCCCCAAATCTCTTCCTCTCCGGAATTAACAGTCCCAGAAAGAGTCACCCGTCCAGCACCCTCCCCATACTCCCCTACAATTTTAAAAGGCTCATTTAAAAGAGTTAGATTTTCAGGAAAATCTAAACAAACTTCGGGAAGTTCGACAGATTCTTCTGCTAACTCAGCAGATTCAGAAACTTCCTCGGACTCTTCGGCCGGTTCTTCGGCCTCTTCGGCCTCTTCGGCCTCAGCCTCTTCTTCAACAACAGTCACGTCTGGAGCCGCCTCCGGAGCTGTATCTTTCACGTCCTTCGGCGCAATAACGCACGCCGAAAATAGCGCCACTAAAGCACATAAACTCAAAAACAAAATGATTTTTTTCATAGGAAAAGATTAAGGATCTTTCACACAGAATTTTAACACAGCCACAAAAAAAACTCCACCATTTCAGTGGTGGAGCTGGAGGGAATCGAACCCTCTGCCTGTCCGATTCATCGGACCGCTCTACAGAATTGAGATACAAAAAAAACTCCACCATTTATAAGTGGTGGAGCTGGAGGGAATCGAACCCTCTGCCTGTCCGATTCATCGGACCGCTCTACAGAATTGAGATACAAAAAAACTCCACCATTTCAGTGGTGGAGCTGGAGGGAATCGAACCCTCTGCCT
>JBAZPI010000029.1:0-11999 GCA_041648305.1 Candidatus Altimarinota bacterium
AAATCCGCTTCAACTTTCCGAAGAGTATCAATGCTAATTTCTCCACCAGCGACTAAATCTACTAAATCCTCTGGATTTGGCGGTGGAGTTGATGATGCCTCTCCGGGTACTTCATCAGGTACTCTGGGTATTTTGTTGGTCACATGTAATTTGCCTGTTTTTACTGTAGCCATTAAATCCAACCTGCGTTCAGCGTGTGGTGCCACGTGTGGTGCCATAATGATGTAGTTAAATTTTAAAGGATTTAAATTTTACATCGTGATTTGTTTTTGTCAAATTTGGCTTAGGGAAATTTTCGCAAAAACACTTGACCCCAGGCTTTATATAAGATAACATGTAGTTGTATTATATTATTTTATATAAAATCCTATGTCTAAAATAATGCCAAAAACAGCTTCTTCGGGAGATATTCAGAAGAATTACCGCGCCCTGTTTGATGAGGTAATGGATACGGAAGAACCTTTGTTTGTACTCAACAACAGTAAACCGGAAGTTGTAGTCATTTCTATCAAAACATTCGAATCACTTTCCCAGTCCCGCGAAGAATATGAGCAAAATATGGCTCAAAAGGCTATTGAAAACTATAAGCTGGAGAAGAAAAATGGAAAATTGAAAAAACTCTCGTCACTCGCTGATTTAGCTTAAATGAAAATAAAAAATATTTATTATTCATCACATTTTGAAAAGGCTTTCAAGGCTTTGCCTTCGGGGGTTGGGGGGCAGGCCATTGAGAAGGAAAAAATATTTCGCGAGGACTGTTTTGACAAGAGGCTGAAAACTCATAAATTAAAGGGCGAGCTTGGGAATTACTGGGCATTTTCCATTAATTACTCCTATAGAATACTTTTTGAATTCAGCGGGAAAGATGAGGTCGGTTTTATTGATGTAGGAACTCATTCAATTTATAACTGAACAGAAATAAGTTAAAAATACCGTGGCAGGGTTGACCGGATTATTGTCCCAGAATCCATAGGTAGCGGCTGGGGCCGTTGTCCGTCAGTCTGGTTCCCATTGGCTCGATGCGGACGTTTCGGCCTATGCGGGCTGAAACCGCTTTTTGGAGATCGGCTAAAGCTTCGTCGTCTTGGGCGAGGGATTCTTCAACATCTATGGTTGAAGCGCCCGGGGTGTTGACCGCTTTTACCGCGCGGGTGATTAAGCCGTTGATTGCTCTTTCGATGGCTAATTCCGGTGAAAATGAGTCTATGGTTAAATGGACGCGGTCTCCTGTTGCTTGTTGCATTTCTCGTAGGTGAGATTTGTCTATGGATCTGACCGGGACGTTCGCGCCGGTGACTCGATGCTCTTCACAGAGATTGGAAAGTCTTTTGAGACGGGGGACGGTTGGGAGAGTGCCATCTGTGATGTTTGTGCGTTCGTCTCTTGATTGTTCCACTATGGAAAGGTATCTGGCTAGATCCGAGTATTGAGCGCTTAAGCTGATTTCGTGACTTTCTTGGGAAGGAGTGCGAGGGGCGGGTGCGGGAGAGTCTGGGGTGGGGGCGGCTTGTCGGGAACTGTCTGGGGATGTAAGCATATTTTTTGGATTAAAATTTGGTGGTTATGTTAAGGGAGGGGAGGGGCGATTGTCAAGGTTATTATTGACTGTTACTGAAAAATATGTTATTTCTGTGTGCCATTAATTATAAAAAATGAGTTCACGTATAGATTTAGTTGGTCATAGAGAGGAAGCAGAAAAATTCTACACAACCGATCCTGAATATCTGGAGGCTGCGGCAGAGGTGAGAGAGATACTTTGGGGAATTCACGACAGGGTAGTTGCATTGGATATAGAGGGGACTTTGGCATGCACCGAGATTGGTTCTTGGTTTGGGCGCAGAGTTGAGTTTCATGACCGAGTACGCAGACCTCTTTCAAATGAATTCGCGCGAGCTTTAATTGAAGGGGGAAATCAAGTTGTGGTATGGACCGGTTTGGGGGCGTCTAGCGCATACAGCGTAATGTTTTCGGCTGGTCTTGAAATCTTTAAAAAATCTCTGTTATATATACAGGATCTGCCTAACTTACCTACCGTTAAAGGGGGTGATTTTAAAATTTCGGATCAAGCTGAATTTGTCGGACATGCGGATCTCAGGGGAGTATTGTTTATGCTTGCACAACAGGGCCATTCGTTTGCGAAAAGGGTGAATCAACTTGCCTGTTCTAGAAGTGGCGGAGACTCACTTCCTCCGAGTGAGCTTGCCCGGACCGGTTATGCCAATTTTAAAATACCTTCTGTACTTGGGGCGGATGTTTTAGTTGATGACACAGCGGATTTTTTCCGTTCGTATGGTACTGAATTGTATGGACCGAAAGAAGCGGCAAGATATTTAGCCGTGAAGTCTTTTTGCGTAAGTTCCGAATCTGATCCACTTGGATATTTGCGCAGCGATAGAGCTCTTTTGGAAATTGCCCGGAAGTTGCCCGGTACCTTGGCTGAAATTGATAGTCTTCAAGATATTAGTATTGAGGAGCTGAGACAAAGGGCGGATAAGCAAGAAAGAGCGAGAGTGTTGGCGGAAAAGAGGAGATTGGCACGGAAAGCGGCACCGGTGAGAACGGCGATTTCTGATTTTGGGAAGAAATTGTTGCGCTTGCTTGGTGGATCTGGGCGGGGAAAAGGTATTTAGGGAATATATGGCTCACCCCATTTTAGGACATCTTCTAGCGAACGACCAACCTTGAAAGCGTTCGAAAATTCACGTAATTCACAAAATTCCGACTTGACGACTTTTTGGCACGAAATGCGAACTAAAATAATGGCTTGCAAAAGAGCCAATTTGAGCGTGATAAAAAATCTTCCAAAATTGTTGTGTAATCGCATTTGTAAGTCGTTTTTGGCTTGTTGATTGATGCTGGTTTGATAGAATTTAGATGCAAATTATTAACCCTCACTCTTATGAATAATCCAGTGAATGATCCGAAAAATGATCCGAAATTTGAGCACAATGAATTCGTCCGTATTGGCAGAATGCGGCATAAATTAAAAAATCAACTTCTTGTTCTTTTGCCAAAAATTTATGAGAGCGGGATTTATAAAAAATACGCTTCTTCAATCTATGAATACGCGGCGAAGTTTGGCGATTTATCTAAATATGCGGTTGAAACACGCCTTCGATTGGAGCCGAATTTGGTTGATAAACCATATCTCAAGGCGGCGATTGCGAAGGTTGGGGTGAAGAAAGTCGCAATGGTCGCGAAACTGGCAACACCAGAAACCGAAGAAATATTTGCGGCTAGGATTGTGAATATGAATAAATCTTCGGTGCAGACTTTATCAAGGGAATTGAGGCAGGCTTCCGAAATCACAAAAGATATGGTTGTGAAATGCGAGGCGAAGCCGCAGAATATTAAATTGGAGTTGGATGATGAGATGACTTTTTTGTTTTTGAAAGTTAAAAGGCGATATGGGGGAAATTTGAGTAATAAAGAGGTGATGAGGAAAATTTTGGAAGTGGCGACGACGGGCGAAAAAATCCCGGTACTCCCTTCGGCGGTGGGTGGCGTAGGTATGACGGGACTGGCGAAGATCGTGAGTCTGGGCGAGATGACAAAACTGTCAGAAACGACAGAACAATCAAAAACAAAAAGCTTGCCCGGGCAAACATCCGAAGTTCCCGCGGGACGGGCGAAAAAGTATGCAAATGCAGCCCTAAAAAGGAAGGTTAGAGAAAGATCCCACGGGAAATGCGAATACAACAATTGCAACAAGCCCGCGGAACATTTTCACCATACGGGGAGATTTGCGGAAAATCATTCGCATGAAGGGATAATACATGTTTGCAAAGACCATCATCAGATTCTTCATAACGGATTTGTCAAAAACGAGCAGGAACCACCGCAATATTGGCAACTAACCTTAAATCAGCCGCTTGGCTATGCCGATGATTGTTATAGAAAGTGTAGGGAGGAGGCGTTGAAGTGAGGGGCTGCGTTGCGCGCTCACGCGCGCTGCGGTCAAAATTTTCCTGCTGTGTTTTGGCAAGCCAAAAATCATTTGTGCCCGTGACAGTCCATTGACATTACCAGTCGCCGGGGTGTAGATTGACTCTCCGTTACTTTACTTTTTAACTTTTTAATTTATGTCAGAAAAGTCGGAAAAACCAGGATCTATTCAAGACGGTTTTGTTTTGCCTTCAGAGGGACCAATCGCTGATCGGCCGCATAGAGCTTATGACGTTGAAGTTGATGGGGATACTTATAAGTGGCTTCAACAAACGCCGGATTCCGCACGCGTTCCATTTGTGCCACTCGGTAATATTCCGAAAAAAGCAGTAGGTTATCTTACAAGGGGAGACGGACCAAAAGCGGTTTTGGGCATTCAAGACGGCATACGAACTAAATTGCCGAGAGCAATCGGAATTCCGGAAGGAAAAACTTTAAGATCATCTCCTTCCGACGAAGATGTTGATCGCACTTTTGACCCTGAAACAATCGTTCGCCGTGAAGTCATTGCCACAAGAGTTGTTGATTTTGTTTGTGAAAAATTTTTAGAACTTCAAGGGGACGATCTTGATAAATTTGTAAAGGAAGGGTTGAAATTGACTGTTCCTAAAGAGCTTGTTGCGGACGTAGGATTTGATGCTACATTTGTTCCGCATCTCGGAAAAGGTATTGCTAATGGATGGGTTCCGAATTCTCAAGATGTAGGCAGCCGACGACGAGATGGCTGGCTTAGTAATCTTTCCGAGTCTGTTTACACGCGTGTGAGGCAGTTTGTTGCGGATAAGTTGCAAATACAAAAAGGGGCATTGGCAACCGATACCAAAAACTGCGAGCATCCTTGGCGTAGAATGCAACATATAAGCAAATTAACCCCCGATATACTTGACAAATTGTGTAGGATTGAATGCAACTGCAATGGCAGTGATTCTTTCACTGTTTCCATTTCTTTTTCTCCGAGAAATCTTGATCATCTTGTGTTTTCCCCTTACGAACCGATATTGGGACCGTCTAGAGGAGCGCAACAACATACAGAAACAAAATGGACAACGCCGCCCAGCGGAGCTACATGGAAACAAAAGTTGGAAAAAGCCGCGTAAATCAATTTTTGTGCTATACAGTTATTTCCACCAGTTTTACCGCAAGCCAGGAAAGAATCAGGAAAGACACTGAGAATACGGGAATAAAAATAAATTTCCTTTTGTCTTTTGGGTGGAATGACCACGATGAATGCTGGCTTGATTTTAGTTGTTCAAATAAAGACCGGTCCTCTTCCCTGATTCGTCTTGCAAATAGCATGAATATTGAAATCGCGAGTGTTATTAGGATAATCGTGATTGACATCCAGATTTCTTCGTGGCGGAAAAAATGAATACGCCCGTATTCGTGCGACAGAGTGTCAATGATGTAATATACGCATATGGCAGAGAGGATCAGTAGTGGAATATCTATCCAAAACAATACTGCGCTAAGTTTTCTTTTCCACAGGTAACCCTTTTCTTTTAATTGGCTTACCAGTGTTTCTGCGAGCACCATTCCTTCCCTTGTTTTTACTATCGCGGTTGCCGCTACTACTCCTATGAGTGATACACAATTTGCTAAACCTATAAATCCTGTTTTTATTTTTTTAAAGACGATTAGGCTCGAGATGAAGCCTGTAATTAGGGAGATTATTAATAATAACAGCAGCGCAGTAACTGTTTCATGTTGGGCTACGAAAGAGGAATAATATGTTTTTAATGGGGCGTTCGTGCTTATCCATAGATCATCTGTGAAAAATTTTGAGGGGGCGTTGATGGAGATTTTTGTATATTTTAAATTCCGAGCTGAACCTTTGTAGAACTCCACGAAATCTTCTTGATTTGGGGCAAAATACGAGCCGATATAATAATCTGTTTCCGTATAGGTTTTTATGTCTTGAAAGATTTTAGGTGAAACATGTCCTATAACTTCAATTGTGGCCGGGACAACTTCGCTCCCGTAAACACTCGTGGGAAGAAGTGGAAAATAGATGTCTTCCGTTGGGAATGTTACAAAAATGCCTTTTTGGTTGGAGGAAGAGTTAAAATCCGACGGTGAAACGAGTGTGGTCGTGTCCACAGTTTTGTCGACCGGGGTTATTAGGATTTTTTGCGGTGTTATCCATGAAGCTATGAATGAATATGATTGGCCGATATAATTGTCCAGAACAGGGATTGATTCTTCACTTATATTTAGTTTTTTGTCTTTGAGATAGTTATATAGTCCTTCCGCTGTTTTTGCTGTGATAATTTCTGAGGTCATACCTTCTTTCTCTATGTGCTCGTAGACGACAACGTCCGGTTCAATGCCTTTAACTGCTCCCACGCCTGTTGTCAGACCTTCTTCCATCCCCATGCCTGCCTCTGCTCCAATTGTCGTAAACATTTCTATAATTGGTATTGTGTAGAGCTGAGTCAGAAAAAGAACCGCCTTTGCGTTGTTTATATTGGAAACTGCACTTTGCGAGATTTCGCTACCTACTAGATATGGCAAGTCTGTGATGACATCTATTACTACTTTGTCGGGTTCGGCTGGGATGGGGAAGAGCCAAACCATCTCTTTGTTTTCACTCTCTTCAATACCAATACTCAAAATCATTTTTTCTAAACCGTCTTCGTAATTTATGTATGCGGTTTGATTGGTTTCGTTTGAATAGTCCCAGCCATCAGAATAAGGGGATGGTTCTATCAGCATTCCATCTGCAAAGGCCGGGGTGGAGATTACTGGGAGGAGAATTGACGCGAGGATGAGGAGGATTGATAATTTTTTCATTGATATAGATTTATGGGGTTTACCGGGCGATTATAGATCTTATTAAAATATCTTGCCAGGTTTTGTGCTACAATCTTACTATGGCAAAAGAACATTCAATGGATATTTCCGTTCAATTCAGTCTTCAGGAGCTGATAAATTCGGTTGATCAGACGAAGAAGGAGGCGTTTAATCGGTATGATTTGAAGGACGCAGGGATTGAGATTGAGCTTGGGGACGATTTTATCAAAGTTACCGCGCAGGGCGAGATGCAGATTGAGGCGGTTTATGGAATCTTGGTCAAGAAGATGGTCGGTCGTGGGGTGTCGCCCCGGATTTTGGACAGACAGAAGATTGAGGAGATTGGCGGGATGAGGGTGAGACAAGAAATGAAATTGATTAAAGCGCTGGATCAGGAGACTGCGAAGAAAATTTCCGCATTGATCAAGGCGGCGTTTCCGAAGGCGAAGCCTATTATTCAGGGGGAGGTTGTTCGCGTGAATTCCGCGTCGATCGATGAGTTGCAAGCGATTATCGCTGTGTTGAAGGCGAACGAGAGCGTGAAAGTGCCATTACAGTTTGGGAATTATAGGTAGGGGGCAAAGTTGCACTTGACTCTGGAATCTAAGATAGTCCTGTTGACAGATCGAGATATGTTGGTAGAATTACAGACATGACGGGTATGGAAAATTATACAAGGGATTTTGATGAATTATTGGGGCGGCGTGATGCGTTCTCGATTGTTAGTCGGCGGATGAACAATGTTTTGTGGAGGGCGCAGATGGGAACGTGTGAAATTAGGGAGAGCGAGATTAAAGAGGTTGTTGCATATGTGAGACACAGATTGCTGGAAAATGTTTCAGGGGAGGCTGGGGGTGTTGGCGTTCCGGGTAGGATGGAAGCGAGGATGGATCCCATTACGTTGACCGGACAATTGTTTCGCGGAAGAAGGTTTCTTATTTTGCAAAACCATGGCGGTCAGCGAAGAGTTGTGGTTGTGCCTTTGAAGAATCCGGATCTGGAGAAATTTGTTGCGGTTTATGAAAGTCGGGGGAACGGAGGAGGGATTGGCGGTTGGCATGAAATTGTGTCAGTGATGGAGTTTTTGGAATTAGTTATGAGAAGGAATGGGGCGTATGATGACTCAAAAGTTGTTGACATTTAAGCGAAGTTGTCACAGCTCGTCCACCGTTACGAACGCGTAGCCTTTTTCGCGATAGCTGGCGATGATATCGGGGAGGACGGCGAGGGTTGAGCGGCTAATGATGTGCATCAGGACAATCGCTCTTTCGGGCGGATAGGCTGTGGCGTAGTAGAGGATGTGGCTGCGGCCGGCGGATGTGCTTTCGTGGTAATTAAAATCGCCGGTGCCGTTGGTCCAATTATACCAATACCAGCCGTCGTTAGTGAGAGTGGAGTCGGTAGAGGCGTTGCGCGCGCCGTACGGATAACGGAAGTAAGGGTAGGGGTCGTAGCCGTCGGTTGCAGTGATGATTGCTTGGCGGCCCGCGTCGAGCTGCCATCGGATTTCGCTCGCGGAGAGTCCGCGGAAATCGGGATGATCGTAACTGTGATTTGCGAGAAGATGACCTTCGTTGACTATGCGTTTCATTTCATCCGGGCGAGCCTGTGCGACTACGCCTAATATAAAAAATGTGCCTCTTACGCCTTGTTCGTTCAAGACGTCGATGAATGGATTGATATCGCCGTAACCGTCGTCGAAGGTAAGAGCGACTACTTTATTTGAGACAGTTATATTGAGATTTATCGGTTGTGTTGCGAAAGTCAGAAGGCCGGGGATTGAGAGTTTTAATGGGAGTGTGTATGAGGGGTTTTCATCTGCGGCCTGAGTGGTTGGCGGGGTGATTTCGAACCTGAATGTTCCTGTTTCGCCCGGGTTGACTACACGCTCTTGTAAGTCCGCGACAACCGATTCGGTTAGCATGAAATTCTGCACCGCTCTTTCGTCTTCGGTCACTAATTTTATCGGGAATGGGCCGCTGTCGTACCAAGAAGTTTCGCCTGTGTTTTTGAGTTTTAAAGTGATTTCTTTTAGGCCGTTTTGCGGGATGACAACGTTGAGAGAATTTTGAAGGGCTTCGCTATTTTCATACGCGTAGCTTTGCGTGAAGTCCCCTCCAACCACGAAATACCAAGTAATCTTCTCTCCATTATTTTCGGAAAGCCACCTCAAGTCATTTATCAATGGCTTCACTTCTTCTTTGTATACGCCAGGGGCTGCCGGGGCTTTTATCGGGATTTCGATGGTTGTTGAGTCTGAAGGGGCGATTGCGGTCTTACCATCGCTATCTTCTATGAGAAGTTTTGATGAGTCGAAAAAGTTTTCTCCGGTAGTGGGGGCTATGACTCCGAGGACAAGTTTTTGTTCGATTTCTTCGTCGAAGTACCACTTTGATTTGCCTGTGTTTTTAATGGTCAGGCTTAAAGTTTTTTCTTCGCCCGGATCGAGATAAATAATCTCGTCTCCCTTGTCTATAAGCTCGTACTTGAAACGGTCGGCTGTGCGCCATTTTTGCGAGTCCTCTTCCTGTTCCTCGCGGATGCTAAGAAGGACGTTTGCTTGCATTTGGGTTGAGTCGCTCTGGTCGCTTGAAAGTTGCAGCAGAAAGCCGCCGAGGAAAGCTGCGAATAACCCGATCAAAAGAGTTTTTTTCATTTTTTTGTTTTTATTTTGGTATTTGTTTTGGTATGTACCGTATGTACCGTATGTGTTATTATAACATAATTCGGGGGTAGGCGCAAGTTACCACGGTACCACTAAGAAGGGGGGAAAGTTCCACGTTTGCGAAAATTTTTGCGAAGCTGGACATAAGACATATTGATTTTCAAATTTCCCGGAATCAAAATTTTTACAGGTTTGGGAAAATCGACTCCGGGAAAACAAAAAATAATTCCGCATTCACGCAAGTAAACTGAACTAAAAAAGTCTCAGTTTTTGAAGAAACTCTGATTTTACAGATTTGGAGAGAGAATTGTTGACAGAAAGAAACAGTCTATTTCAAGTGCTTCTTCATATCCATAATCGCACCGACGATCATGCCGAGGCCTCCAAGCGCGGTTGCGTATGCGCCTATTCCGATAGTGACTTGCGCCATTGCCGCGAATGGATTTTCTTCAGTGGCTACGCCGCTTGCCGCGTCGTTCAGGGCAAGTAAATTGTATCCGTCGTAGCATATAACTCCGGTGACTACCAAGCCTAGAATCAGAGTTACCCAGACCGGGACTTTTTTGACAACGCAACAAATTATTCCGGCTATTCCTGCCGCCATTGTGTACATTCCGTCACCATCGGTTCCTGCTACGGAAAGGAATCCCATGACTTTTGCCCATGGGAGGAAGGCGCCGATTACCACGACCAAGGCCGCGACGGCACCGATCAGGCGTCCGCGAGTTAAATTCAGTGGAAGGTTTTCCATTTGAATGAGGGTTAAGAATGAGTAAGGGGGAGGCCCCGCTAAGACACCAGTGCCCTGGTGTCCGCTAAAGGCTTTGCCCTTTTGCTGTGGATTGTACTACTTATCTGGGATTGTTGCAACCTTGGTTTTGCGTCCGGGCGCTAAGTGACCGGACATTAGTTAACGGGCACATGATGACCGGTCATGGAGGTTCCCGGTCACGAGAGTTTCAACCCGAATTTGAACTTGTCTACAGGAGATTGTTGTGCGAGAATGTTCGAGCATGTTGGTAGAAGTTGTTGGCGTCCTTCGGACGCCTGTCGGGCGGGTATCTAACGATACTCCTCCCTCGTTCGGAACAATTAGGAAAGGACGCCTTCGGCGTCTGCTCTCGGGCGGGTAGCAAAGCGGTCAAACGCAGCAGACTGTAAATCTGTTCCCTCTGGGTTCGGGGGTTCGAATCCCTCCCCGCCCACCACGAAAAGGGGCCTATAGCTCAACTGGCTAGAGCGCAGCATTCGCATTGCTGAGGTTGCCGGTTCGATTCCGGTTAGGTCCACCACTTTGGATGAACATATCAGCTATTTCAGGCTTTATGTTTATTTGAAGCCCTTTTTTGGCGTTTACGGTCATGTTCAAACACAAAACTTCCAATAATTTTCTCTTTTGAACGTAATCGAGTTTTTTCCAAGTTTTCCCGAGACTTTTTATTTTTTCTATAAAGGCTTGTTGTTCAAGAAGAACATCTCTGGTGTCTGCTCTTAGTTCTGCCTTCCGGTTCTCGTATTCCTTTATTTTGTCTTCGTGTTTTCTATTATCGTCTCTCCAGTTTTTCCCAATCTTGCCTGTTAACCCCACTCCGTAATTGGTTTCCTTTAAGAACCTTCTGTGATCTGCCTCTGCTTTGTTTATCAGTATACATAACCGTTGTATCTCTTCTTTTTGAGTAACGTGTTCCTGTTCCAATTCTTCTTTTTTTGCGTATAGATAGGCTTGATAGTCTTCTTCGCAAACTTGCATTGAACCGAATATCTCTGCTATTTTGGCGTCTATTTTATCCCATTTTATTTCCAATCCCCTGTTTTTACACAATCTGTTGTGGCATGTGTATCTTATTTGATCCGGCCTAACGATTTCTTCAAGTAGCTTCCGTTCTTTCTTCATTCTATTTTCGAATCTTTTCCTGTTTGGAAGCATGTAAGACATAACGCTCTTGCATTCATCGCATAGAACGAATTGATCTGGAGTAGGTTTCACTGGGTCTAGTCTTTGTGATTTTAATGACTGGCGTTTTCTGACTTCTGATATTCTTCTGTCGGACAATTTATCTTGAAGCAACAACCATTCTTCCTCCGTTATTAGTGGTTCAAATTTATAACTTGGAACTTCGAGTACTCTTAAATCTACCTTTACCTCTACCCCTTTGAACTCTTTACTAAATACGCCGTAGTAGAAAGGGTCGCTCCACAGGTTGTTGTTGCTGATTTTCTGTGGTGTTATATTGGTGTTTTGCGTCGGCCGTTTTTTCAAAATCTGATGCCACTTGTTTTTGTTCATTTCGTCTGCGATTTTCGAATCACTCCAGTTGTCATATATTTTTCTCTTAAATGCTTTTTTTAGTATTGAAAAATGGATGGGGTCGGGCATGAATCTATCTTCTTTGTTCATTATGTAGCCGAATTTTCTTGATCCGATAGCGCATCCCTCTAGATGTTTTTTCTCCGACCCTCTTAGTACGTCTTCCTGAAGTTTCTTAGAAAAGTTTTCTGCGAAAACGAACCATATTCCCAGCATCATTTGCCCTGCCGCATTGTTTTCGAATTGGAAGTTTGTAAATTTAATAGAAATATATTCATTTTCTACCAGTTG
>JBAZPI010000030.1:0-11036 GCA_041648305.1 Candidatus Altimarinota bacterium
TGAACAGCAATTACTGCAATTATTGTGGGGACGATAAGAATTGCTATTTGGATCTTGCCGGGGAGGCGAATGAGGACTGTTATTTCAATCTTTTTACGAAGTTTTCGAAGAATTGTGCCGATTGTACGTTTGCTTATACTTCAGAGCTTTGTTATGAGGTGATAAATTGTCATCAGTGCTGGAATTGCAGGTTTTCGATGTATCTTGAGAACTGTAATGATTGTGCGTTTTGTTTTGATTTAAAGGGGTGCTCGGATTGCGCGTTTTGTTGGAATTTGAGGCATAAGAAGCATCACGTTTTTAATAAGCCACTTAGCAAGGAGGTGTATGAAAAAGCGATTAAAGATTTAAAGTTTGGGTCGCATGAGGCGATGCAGAAGGCTCACGCGAAATGGAAGAAAGTGATGGCTGAGGATGCGATTCATAGAGCAATGTGGGGATCAAATGCGGAGGATTGTAGCGGGGACGCGATCAAGAATTCCAAGAATTGTCATGACTGCTACAACATCGTGAACTCTTGGGATTGCAAATGGTTGTATGACGTTTTGGATGCCAAGGATTGCTATGATTTGAATTATTCGCTGTATAAACCGGAGGTTGCGTGCGAGTTAATTTCGACGTTGGCGATGAAATATTCGGCTTTTAATATGGCGAGCCATTATTGCGATAATGTTTTTTATTGCGATCAGTGTAATAACACGTCGGAATGTTTTGGGTGCATAGCTTTGAATAGGTATAAATACTGCATTTTGAACAAGCAATATACGAAGGAGGCGTATGTGGACTTGAAGGCGAAGTTGATTGAGCATATGCGGAAGACTGGCGAGTGGGGCGAATTTTTCCCGGCGGGGATTGCTCCGAGTGCGTACAATGAGACGGTTGCGATGGAATACATGCCGATAAGTAAGGAAGAAGCTTTGAAAAAAGGCTACAAGTGGAAAGATATTAGCAAGCGCGAGTTTGTGAAGCAGAAATATGAAGTTCCGGATGTGATTGCTGACGTGCCGGATTCGGTTGTGGATGAGGTTTTGGCGTGTGAAGGTTGTGGCAAGAATTTTAAAATTATTTCACAGGAGTTTAAGTTTTATAAGGAGAGAGTTTTGCCTGTGCCGCGAAAATGTCCCGATTGTAGGCATTTGGATCGGATGGCGATAAGGACGCCGCGAAAACTTTGGGATAGGAAGTGCTCGAAGTGCGGAGGTGAGGTTAGTTCGACGTACGAGCCTGGGAGGGCGGAAAAGGTGTATTGCGGGAAGTGCTATGAAGAAGAGGTGTACTGATTTACATATTTATGAATTTCGGACTTTCAAATGTTCCTTCTCCTCTGTGTGAACTCTCAGCGCAGTCCCATCCGTAGTCTGGGTAATATTTGATTACGAATTGAAGGGCGAGTTGTCCATTGACTTTGCCCGTTACTGCGAAATGCGGAATGGGGACTTGTCTTGCCGATGTGTGATGTATGGTTATTTCTCCTCTGCAGCCGTTGAGTTCCGGGAATTTTTGTCCTACGTTTATCGGGAGATGTCTCTCTAGGAGGTTTATTGCGGTTTGTGCGTTCATTGGAGACTGGGTTTGGGCTTCTTCAATCAAACTGTCAACCATTGTTTTGAGTAACGGATAGGTAGCTACGTTGTCGAGTGGAACCGATATTGTGTTCATAATTTGTGGTTTTAAGGTTTGAAATGTTTATATAATTTTCTTTTCTCGTCCTTTCAAGGCATGCCATGCTCCTACTATTGAAAAGAGAAAAGATGCGATAACTATCAATCCACCCAAGTAGATTAGATATTTGGAAACAGCATTTTCCCAGAGAATACCTGCGAACAGAACAGCAAGTCCTGGTAAAAGAATCCGTTTTATTATTTTACTTTCTTGGTCGAAATGGAATTTAGTAAAATTAGACTCTGTTTGTATTAGCCAGGTTGCCATGTAGCCCAGTTCAAATAGGTACGCAGAGGCTGCTATATATCGTTCGTGACTCATTATTTTGTTTGGTTCCATATTGTTTGAATTAATGATAAATAAGATTTAATTTATCCGAGGCGTCTTCGTGGATTGGATCCAATTACGACGGGTCCGTCTGGAACGTGTCCGATTGTTGTTGAGTGTGGATCCAGTACTGGCGGTGGTCCCACGCGCAGTGTTTCCGCAATCGCTTCGGCTGTGATTCTTGTGGCATCCAAGATGATTTGAGTATCACTGCTTGTGGTTTGAGGTGTCAGCAGTGAAGTCACTTTTTGGAGAATTTCCGAAGCGGCTGCCAAGGGGTCTTCTGATTGGACTATGTTTTCTTTAACAAATCTGTCTATTCTGGGGATTTCATCCTGTTTTCCCGGATGTTGTCTTACGGCGACAAATTCTTCTGCGAGATTGTGTAAGGTTTGTGTGTCCATGTTTTTGAGCGGTTAAATGTTGTCTGAAAATTTAGCTTAAACCTTGGTTTATAAGGTCTCTTACTCTGGTTGCAAATTCTTCTGGTTGAACGAGGATGTATTGGCCGCCTTTATCCAGATCTTCAGCCAAATAGCTGCTCATTCCGTTGATATATTTGTCTGGATTTTCGGGATCGAAGCCACCGGATGCGTTTTTTTGCATTGTTTTTATCTGTGGCTTTAGTTGCCTGAATGCTTCCAGAAATTTTGTGACCGGGGAATCTGCCACAGAAATTGCTCTCCCTTCTTCAACGCCTTTGTCTAATTGAATTATGGCTTCTCTTGCGAGTGCGGCTGTTCCGTAAAGCAGTTTTGCGGCATCATATAATTCTTGTCTTACATCCATGCCTTCGGGGGCTCCTTCAATTCTTCCTTGTGGTGCGTTTGGGTTTGTCATATTAGTTGGTTTTAAAATATATTAGGTACAATCGTAACATCGAAACTTGTGTTTGTCAATAATCTAGGACAGCAATGTTAATTAGCTTGATTTTGGCTTTTGTTTAAGCTAAAATAAGGGTGTCGGTGTTTTATGACAGTAGGTAATGAAAGAGCTTTTTAAAAAATTAGGAGCGAGCGAGAAGGAAGCGGAGACGTTCTTGAAATTGCTTGAACTTGGGGCGCAGCCCGCGAGCGTGATTGCGCGGCATATGCATGTGCCGAGGTCGACGATGTATTTGATTTTGGACCAGCTTAAAAAGCTTGGATTGGTTGAGGAATTTGAGAGAAAGGGGATGAAGTATTTTAGATGTATTTCTGTTCGTGAGATTGGAGATGTTTTGAAGCTTCGTGAGGATGAAATTAAGAGGACGCAGGAGCTTTTGGACGCGAATTTGGCAGATTTGCAAGCGTTGGAAAACAAACTTTCGATTACGCCGAAAGTGAAGTTTTTTGAAGGTGAAGAGGCGGTGATGTCGATGTATGAATCTGTTTTGAATGAGAAAGGTTTTTGTGCGTTTTTTAATCCGGGAGTGGAGAACAGAGTGATGAAGATTTATTTTGATAAGGTTGAAAAGGCGGTTAGGGCGAATAAGATGAAAGTGAGGGAGTTTGTGGTGGATTGTAAGGAGGGGCGTGAATATTTTAAAATGGCAAATACGGCCAGTCATAAAATGAAAATTCTTCCGAAAAGCGCGAAGTTTGATTCGGACACGATTATCTGTGATGACCGGATTTGCATGGTTTCTTATGGCGAAAAGGAGGTCTCTGCTGTTGTGATTTGGAACGACGCTTTAGTTGTGACGCAAAAGGCTATGTTTGAGGAGTTGTGGGGGAGGCTTTAAGGTTTTTAAGAAAAACTTAAGAAAAATTTAAGGTCCGGCGTTTATAATGTGTAGTGCTTTTTCTGAAAAATTTTAATTTCCTTGCTTCGTGCCTTAATGTACGTTATTATGTACGTAGAAGAATTAACACAAATTGATATGAAAACTGATAGAACGCTTTCTATTACTGAAGCGAGGAAGGAGATTTTTAAGATTGCGAATGAGGTTCAGAAGCCGGATGTGCATTATGTTTTGACTGACAATGGTAAGCCGAAGGCGGTTATTATGTCTGCGGAGGAGTTTGAATCGTGGGTGGAGACGTTGGAGGTGATGGTGGAGATGCCTGATTTGGCGAAAGAAATTAAGGAAGCGGAAGAAGAGTTTGCAAGGGGAGAATATATTGATTTTGAGGATTATTTGAGAGAAGAGGGAATTGAAATTACCGATAACGGAGAAATTAAACATGTATCGAATCATCTTAAGAAAGCACGCAAACAAAGCGCTGCGAAAACTAGATAAACGGTATAGGGATAGGGTTATAAAGGCTATTCGGCTTTTGGCGCAGGATCCATATTTGGGAAAACCTTTACAGGGAGAATTTGACGGGAAATATTCGCTTAGAGTTTGGCCTTATAGGATTATATACAGGATTTACAAGGATCGGCTTGTTGTTTATGTTATTTCGATTGGTCATAGGCAGGGTGTGTACAACTAAATCTCCTCGCGTGTCTGCGATCCGGGCATTTTTTTGGTACTGGAATATTTTGGTTTTTGTAGAATTTTAATTCTGGTGGAGTGATGCGGTAGTTTTTTCCGCAGTCTTCGCATGCGAGAATTTCGCCGAGGATTTTCGTGTCAATTTCGGCGATTGTATCTGGAACTTTAAACTTTTGTGGGAGGTATTCTTTCGGATCTTTTTCTTTCCAGCGCCAGCCTTTGTGCAAGGCTTCCTCTTTTGTTGTCGGGAAGTATTCGTATGCGATTGTTTCGTTGTATGCGAAAGGGGAGAGTGAAATTGGGAAATATTCGCCGTATTCACCTGTCTTTTTCATGTGCTCGATGATGCGTTTGCGGAGTGGTTCGTACTCGCTTTGCTCGTATTGTTTGTTCAAAATACAGATTTTTTTTTGGCGCATGCCGACGCAGCCGAAGATGTTCTGGCTGTTTTTTGTGAAAAATGAATATTCGACGTCTCTGGAATAAGAGACGCGCATGCAGAATTTCGCGTTGTATGCGGCTGAAGATGATGTGCATTCGTATATTAATTCGCTGTTGCGGCCTCCGGTGTACTGATCCATTGTGTCCTTTGCGTCCATTACGTTGAAAACGTAGCGTCCGTCGTGGACGTTTTTTACGTCAAAGCATTGGAAGCAGTTTTTCGAGTTGAAGATGTTGGTTCCGGTGCAATCTTCCGATTTCAAGATTGAAGGACCGTCTTTTGGGCGGGCAGATTTTAACTTTTCGAAGGCTTTCATGGCTTGTTCTCGTGTCTTGTGTGACCCAGGGTTGAATTCGGCCAGGCGCTTTTCGTATTCGCTTTTTGCGAGGCGTTTATTGAGGAAGCAGTATTGGCCTTTATCCAAGTCGGTGCACAAGAAACAGTTCGTGCATCCGCGGCAATGGGAGAGGAAAGCTGAATTTGAACATCTTTCGCAAAATTCTAAGTATTGACTGTCGTAACAGGTTATGCATTCGATACATTCGTACAAAAGTTCGCTGTTTTCCGACACTTGCATGCAGTCGACGCAGTTTGAGGATTTGTTTCCTCTGTACGTGTAAAGAACTTCTTGGCATTTGTGAGTTCTTGCGCATAAATAACAATCTTTTGAGTCGCTCATGTCGCTGTTAAATTCGCAGTTTTCTGAGTTTTCCACTCGGAGAGAGGGGAGCGGGATGTCCAGGAGCAGTTCGTGGAATTGCTCGAAAAATGGTTTATTGAAGTCGAAGTCGCGGCCGTATTTCATTGGATCGAATTCGTCGCTGTACCAGTGGGTCTTTTCGCAGACTTTGTGTGGAGACTCGGGAGAGTATATGGAGATGATGTCTTGGCCTGTGACGTCGCATTTTCGGCGATAGAGATTTCTCTCGTTTCTGAATGCCATTCTCCTCGCAAGTCTGCAGGATGGACAATTTTGTGGTGGCGGAATTTGGGTTTCTCCTCCAAGCTTCTTCAAGAAATTTAGATCTTCTTGATAGATTTCAAAGGGTTTTGCGCAATTTTTGCAGGAAGTTTGCATCGAGATTCTTTTTATCAGAGATTGAGGTTGGTTTGCAAGTTCCGTTCTTGTGCTATAATCCCCGCGATGACATTTTTTCAAGATTTCCAAAAATTGAAGCAGAAATCTCCGCATATAGCCTTTAGAGGTTTTAGAAATGTGGGATGTGAGTATAACGATTGTTTGTATTTTTCAAAGAATTGTTATATGTGTTTTTATTCGGATAATTTTGAGAATTGTTTGTATTGTTATGAGGGGAATAAAAATAAATTTTGTTCTGATTGCTCCACTTGTTTTTTTTGTGAGCTTTGTTTTGAGTGTATTGATTGTACGGGGTGTTATAACTCTAATTTTTCGCAGGACTGTCGGAGGGTTTCGGATTCCTCTTTTTGTTATGATTGTATAGGGTGTTCCGAGTGTTTTGGGTGCGCGGGGCTTAGGCAGCAGAAATTTTGTTTGTTTAATGAAAAGTTAAGTAGAGAAGAATATAAGGCGAGGGTTTCGTCTTGGATGTTGAAAAGTTACGAGGAGATTTTTGATGAATTTGAAAAAATTAGGCGGGGGGTTCCGCACCAGCATGCGATGATGTATCGGACAGAAGATAGTACCGGTAATCATTTGATCAATGCCCAGAGGTGCTTTAATTGTTATAATTCAAGCGATTTGCAGGATTGCGGGCATATATATTTGCTTTATGCTGTTTATGGCGAGAGGAATTTGGATTCATGGAATTGCACTATGAATGTCGATTTGGAGCAGTGTCATGAGGTGATTCAGACTGGAAAGGGCTACAATTCTTCGTTTTGTTACTACTGTGAGGTTGTGCGCGACTGTGATTATTGTTTCCAGGTTTTTAATTCGCGCAATTGTTTTGGGTGCGTGAGTATCAATCATGGCGAGTATATGATTTTGAACCAGAAATATGAGCCGGAAGATTGGGCGCGCAAGAAGGTGGAGATTATCGCGGAGATGAAGGTTTCGGGCGAGTGGGGGGAATGGCCTTTTCCGGAAGGGGAGAAGGTTGATACGGATTAAGCGTTAAAGTTTTTTTATGGGGTTTCTTGAGGATTACAAAAAGCTTTTACTCGCGACTCCAAAACTGAATCTTACGCAGTGGTTTTGCGAAAACTCCGATTATACCGTTTGGACGAACCACAGCAAGGACTGTTTTATGACGCGCGGGAGCGGGTGGATGAGGGATTGCTACTATGATTATTGGACTTATCACGGTGAGGACGTTGTTGACAGCGCTTATTGCGAGAAGTGCGAGCTTTGCTACGAATGTGTGGATTGCATGAGGTGTTATGGGTGCGATTTTTGCCAGGATTGCAAGGATTCGCGGGATTTAAAGCTTTGCTACGACTGTACCGGGTGTAAAAATTGTTTTGGATGCGCCGGACTGGTGCAGAAGGAGTTTTGTATATTCAACGAAAAGGTTTCTAAGAGTGGGTTTGAAGCTTTTGCAAAAACGGTTGACGATGGGGCTATGCTGAAGTTTGAGGAAATCAGGCTAAAAGTTCCGCATAGAGATTTTATTCAGAAGTCCGAGGATTGTGTGGGGAATCACATTGAGAATTCGCAGAGATGCTATTGGACTTTTGACGCTGTGAGGTCTCGCGACTGCATGTACTGTTTTAACGCGTATGAAATTATTGATTCTGTAGATTGCTGTTTTACCAAAGTCGAGCTTGGGTATGAGTGTCTGGGCGGAGGGTGGAATTTTAACTGCGATTTTTGTTTGTTTTTAGCGAATTGTGCTGACTGCCGGTTTTGTTTTCAGTGCCAGGAGTGCAAGAATTGTTTTGGGTGCGATGGACTGCATCATAAACAGTACTACATTTTGAATAAGCCGTGCGGGTCGAAAGAGGAGTATGAGGCGAAGGTGGGCGAGATTTGGAAAGAGCTTCGAAGCTTGGAGTCGGCCGGGCTGCCGGCCGGGCTGTCGGCTGGGCTGTCGGCCGGGAATTTGATGAGCGTGTTTGAAGATGAAGAGTTTGAGGGGATCGAGCACTAGGCAGCTGCTTAAGGCGTGAGGCTTAGGCCGCCGCCGGTTTTATTTTTTTGATTGTCTCTCCAGCTACAGCTATAGGAGTGAATGCGGTTTCTAGTACTGCCATCGATCCTCCAAGGGCGGTGTGAACCGCGTTCTTGATGTTTGTTGCGATCTGGAATGTTTTTAGGAATGGCGCTGACAGTGTGTGCAAAGTTAGGTCTTTTACTTTTTTCCAGGTTTGGAGCGGGATATCTATGATGACGTGTTTAATTAAGTCCCTCGTGCTTCTCATCACATCTAAAATCGGCTCACATTCGAGTCTCTCAGCGTTTTTGTCCATCATAGGTTGGACGACTGGGTCTTTAGTGAGTACGTCCGTCGATGCTTTTGGGCTCCCTGTTGTTAGATCTAGGACTTTCCCCATTTATATTTGTGTTTATTTGTCTTTTAATTTTAGCACAAAAGAGGTGGTTTGGCAATGTCGGTGGGGTGAATTTTGTTCCTGTGTTGGACTTATCACCAACGAAAATTTATAATGAGGGTCGATGATAGTTATTAATTAACACTGTTTATTGATGTCATATCTCAAGAAAATGTATGATCTCAGGCTGAAGCAACCGAGATTGGGGCAGATGTTTGTGAGGTGCGAAAATAGTCCTTATGTCAGTTATTCGGGGAATATGAAAAACTGTTATTTGTGTTCCGGAAGCGAGTTTGACGAAGATTGTTACTACAGTTTCTTTATTTATAATTCGAAGGATTCGGTGGGGTGTGATTATTGCAGAGAATGCACGCTTTGTTATGATTGTGTGGATTGTCGCGGGTGCTACAACACTAATTACTCGCAAGACTGTGTGAATTGTACGGATAGTGAGCACTTATATGATTGTGTTGGATGTAATAATTGTTTTGGGTCTGTTGGATTGCGAAGGCAGAAGAGTACGATTTTTAACAAGTTTGTAAGTAATTATTCGACCGAAGTTAAGAAGGTTAAAGAGGCGATGAATCGCGAGCAGATTGAGGCCAAAGTTGAAGCGTTGAAGTGTGAGACGCCGCGTCTTTATGTCCATCAGCTTCATAATCAGGAGTTTACCGGTGATTATGTTTATGATTCGAAGAATTCGTTTTTGTGTTTTGATACGACTAACCTTGAAGATTGTATGTATTGCAATAATGCCGAGCAGATGAAGGATTGTTTGGATATGAGCAATTCGTATTACAAGACCGAGCTTTGCTATGATGTGATGAGTGAGATGGAGCTTTATAATTGTGATTACTGTGTGACATGTTTTTATTCGAATGATCTGTTTTATAGTGAAAATGTTCATAATTCACACCATTGTTTCGGGTGCTATGCGATGAATCATGCTGAGTATTGTATTTTTAATGAGAAAACAGGGTCGCTAGAGGAGTGGACGCGGCGTGTGGCTGAAATCAAAAAGGCGATGATTGAGAATGGGGAATGGGGAGAGCATCTGCCGCCGACTTACTCATTTGAGGATAGTAATGCGTCGATGCATTGGACTACGCCTTATTTTGAGAAGAATGAGTTGTCACGTTATGAATAAGTTTGATATAATCCGCTCGTATTTTCTAATAAAACTATTATGCCAGATGAGAAAAAGACATGTAAAAAATGCAGTAAGGACTTCTTGATCATTGAACAGGAGCAGAAGTTTTATAAAAAGAAAGATCTTCCATGGCCTGAGAACTGCCCTGAATGTAGGCAAAAACGCAGGCTTAGTCTACGAAATGAGAGAAAACTCTATAAAAGGACCTGTGATAAGTGCAAAAAAGAGATCATCAGCACTTATCCGGCTGACAGTAAGTACATTGTTTATTGTCAGGAGTGCTTTTGGCAGCATATTGGCTAGCGCAAACAGAACGCAGTTCTGATAGGACGCTTTTGGCGTCTGCCCCCCTCCCCCCCTCAAGGGGGGTATGTATAGGAATGGCGCAAATAGAACTTCGTTCTCTTGCGCCTGCTGTTGACACGTTGCCATCCTGTAGTTTTTCTGATATAATTTAGGTATGGCGGATAATTTGTCAGAAGGAGTGGTGATGCTCGTCAAGGTGGCACATGACAACGAAAGAGATGTGTTTTGTTTCGAGCAGTTATTGGACACTTTGCATGGAGTGGTTGATGAGGAAAAGTTTTCCTTGGAGATAGTTTCGTTGCATCAACATATTTATCTTTTCGTTTGGTGTAAGAGACATCAAATTCCGACGATTCAAGGACAATTTTATGCCGCATATCCGCATGCTGAAATCGAATTTTTAAAGGATTATGCGGATATTGATTTGCAGACCAGCGGGATGAAATTTGCTGCTGCCGAATTGGGGCTTAGAAGGAGCGATTTGTATCCGATTAAGACTTTTGAGATGTTCGAGGGGTCTAGTATGGCGGCTATTTTTTCTCTATTAACCAAGACTCAAGAAAATGAGCAGGGATGGATGCAGATTGTCGTCGAGCCTTTTTCTGAAGAAGGACGGTTTAGTTTGGGCAAAAAGGTTCAGCTTGGGTTTAAGTCGTTTTTTAATAAATTCGACATAAGAAAATTCTTCAGGACCAAATCCCGGGCTGATGTTTTGAAGAAGGAGCATGAGGCTGCTTCAAAGAAGTTTGATAAGGACACGTTCATGACGACAATACGGCTTGCCTATTTTTCTCCGGACCAGAAGATTGCGATAAGTAAGCTTAAGGCTTTGGCAAATACGTTTTCGATTTTTAACGAGCCCGATTTGAACGCTTTTAAGATTGCGAGGATTACGACAAATCCGGCGATTTTGAAGAGTTATAAGGCTAGGAGGTTTGGGGCAAAAAAATATGTTTTCAATATTCAGGAACTTGCGACGATTTTCCATTTGCCGAAGGGCGCGAAGCACGAGGTTCCGAATCTTGTTTGTACGGTTTCGAAAAAGGCCGAGCCGCCTATGGATCTTCCGAAAGAGGGGAATGTCGAGCCTAAGGAGGTTAGCTTCATTGCCACTACGAATTTCCACAATCAGTATTTGAAGTTTGGAATAAAAAGATCGGATCGGAGGAGACATCTTTACATTGTTGGAAAGAGTGGAGTTGGGAAAAGTAAACTCCTTGAACTGCTTATTATCTCCGACATTTTGAATGGTGAGGGTG
>JBAZPI010000031.1:0-10159 GCA_041648305.1 Candidatus Altimarinota bacterium
TGTTGAGGAATCGGAGATTTAGGGACATGCTGAAAAACATCTTTACTTCTGAATGGATTTTCGCTATTTATTAGGGGCTCAAAAATTAGAATTAACCGCTTATATAATGAAAGTTATTTTAAATGGGAACGTTGCGAAGTTAGGTTATAAGGGAGATGTTGTTGAAGTAAAAGACGGATATTTCAGGAATTTTTTGTTCCCGAAGAACTTAGCCGTTGTTGCTACGAAAAGTAGGGTTGAATTGGCTAATAAGAGGAGAGAGAAGGTGGTTCTTGAGAAAGAAAGATTGCTTGAGAATGTTAAGGAAGTTCTTGGTAAAATTAAAGGATTGGTGTTGCAAATCCCTGTGAGAGTCACCGGAAAAGGGACTCTTTACGCGGCTTTGAAAGAAGATGAAGTGATTGCTGCAGTTCGTGCCGCTTCAAATGTTCAACTTGAGAAGAAGCACGTTAAGTTTGAAGAGGCATTGAAGACATTGGGAGAGCATTCTGTGACCATTGATTTCGGTGGCAAGAATACGGTTGATATTACTGTTAATTTGGTTAAAGAAGAATAATTTATGAAGGTTTTGGCGGTTGATTTCGGAAGCAAGTCTGTTGGGATAGCTTCCGGTGATTCCGTTAATAAGATTGCTTTTCCGAAATGCGTTGTTCAGAACAGAGGGGATGAATATGTGATAGGGGAAATTTTAAAAATATGTGAGGAGGGCTGTTATAAAGAAGTTGTTTTTGGTCTGCCTTTTGATATGGACGGTGGCAAAGGAGAGCAATATGAGAAAGCTCATGGGTTTATAGAGAAGTTTAAAGCTGCGATTGCTGCGGTTGGTAGTCGGGAGGGCGGTTTGAGTGTTGTTTGTATTGACGAAAGGCTCTCTAGTTTTGAAGCTGATCGATATTTGGACGATTTTAAGGATAAAAAGATACGAAAGGAGCCTGGGGATAGGGACATGATGGCAGCGAAAATAATTTTGGAGAGACATTTTGCTTGATGACATGCTGTTATTGATTTAGACTTGCCGGGTATGAAAGAAATTATGGAAATTGTAGTGATTGTTCTTATCGTGGCCACGGGAGTAATTCTTGTTTTGACTGTGTTTTTTAGATTCAAGAATCGACTACGAAGGGCGGCTGAGAAAAAGACGGTTTTACACATAAGCGTTCCTAAGGAAATAGAAACAGGTCCTATCGTTGCGGAGCAGATTTTTTCCACTATGCATGGGATTTATAGAGAAATTGGTTTTTTCCGCAGGCTTTTTGGGCATCAGCAGGACGCTGTGAGTTTTGAGATTGCGACGGTTAATAAATCGATAGGTTTTTATGTGGCTTTTCCGGATAGGTTGCGTAATTTGGTGGAGGGACAAATTTACGCCCAATATTCGGATGCGGAGATAATCGAAGTTGAAGATTATACTTTCTCTCAAGATAAGGAAGTTTATAAAAATGCTGTTGGAGCTGAACTTCAGTTTACCGATGCCGACATTTTTCCTATAAAACGATATACGCAGTTTGAAGACAAATTAACGAGGGTTGCTGTTGATCCTTTGTCCAGCATTACTTCCACTTTGACGAAATTCAATCATCCGTCTGAACAAGCCTGGATTCAGATTGTTATAACTCCGTTGGCTCACAAATGGGAAATTATACTTGCGAAATGCGTTATGCTTGTTCACAAGGGTTTTTTCATGAGTATGGAGTGGTCTCAGAATGCGTATGCAGGGGCTTTTATTACCAGGAAACTTTGGCCGAGAATTGTATTTTTCCCTCTCTATATGTATTTCTGGGTGCGTGGTATTTTTATAAGAGGTGGTGTTAAAAGTATTATCAGTTTGACCGAATCTTCGAGTAGTGATGATGATCTTGAGGAGCAAATGGCTATGCGTACACATGAGCGTGAATCTGAGGCTGATGCGTGTATGGATAAGATCGTCAGGCTTTTATTCGATGTAAATATAAGGCTTGTTTATGTTCCAAATGAGGTGAATAAATCAAAAGCTGATGCGAAGGTCAGGGAGATGTTTGGCAGTTTTTTGCAATTTAGTCAGCCTCATTTGAACGGATTTGAAATTAAAAAAATTGAACATGGCGAGATGATTGTTGGCAAATATCGAAGGAGAGAGATCGAAAGTGGATTCATTATGAGTAACGAAGAATTAGCAACTATTTATCATCTTCCGAATTTGACTGTTAAGACCCCAAATATCTCTTGGGTGAGGAGCAGGAAGCTAGAACCTCCTGTTGATTTGCCGATGAGGGATAATGTCGGTGAGAAGGAAGGGTTTACATTAGTTGGGCGTACGAATTTCCGTGGGAGTCGTGTGGAGTTTGGCATCAAGGATGCGGATAGAATGCGACATATTTATATCATTGGTAAAACCGGTATGGGTAAATCTACTCTTTTGGAGAATATGGTTTACTCCGACATTATGGAGGGGAAGGGTGTTGGTGTAATTGATCCCCATGGAGACTTGGCCGATACCGTATTGGGATTCATACCTTCGACGAGAACAAATGATGTTGTTTTGATTGATCCTGCTGATAGGGATTTCCCTGTTGCGTTTAATATGCTTGAGAACATAGATTCTACTTACAATACGATTGTTTGCAGCGGACTTGTCGGGATCTTCAAAAAGATATATGCGGATAGCTGGGGTCCCAGGCTGGAGCATATTTTAAGGAATACTATTTTGTCTTTGCTTGAATATCCCGGCACTACGATGCTTGGTATAACACGTATTTTGCAAGATGAAGATTTCAGGAGGAAAGTTGTTGCAAAAATTACCGATCCGATTGTTAAAAGTTTCTGGGTGAACGAATTTGATAAGATGCAGGATAAATTCAGGATTGAAGCGATTTCTCCGATTTTGAATAAAGTTGGACAATTTCTGTCTAGCCCGATTATTAGGAATATAGTTGGACAGCCAAAAAGCGCGGTTGATTTGAGGTTCGCGATGGATAAAGGAAAGATTGTGATTGTTAATTTGTCGAAAGGTAAAATAGGGGAGGATAATTCGACTCTTTTGGGGTCTATGTTTGTTACAAAGTTCCAACTTGATGCTATGAGCAGGGCGAATGTGCCTGAAAAAGAACGAAAGCCATTCTATTTGTATGTTGATGAGTTCCAGAATTTTGCGACTGACGCTTTTGCGACGATTTTGTCTGAGGCGAGAAAGTATAAGTTGAGTTTGACCATGGCCAATCAGTATATCGCGCAGATGCCCGAGGAGGTTAGAGATGCTGTGTTCGGGAACGTTGGGACTCTTGCTGCAATGCAGATTGGATTTGATGACGCTGAATATATTTCTCAGCAGTTTGGTGAGGAAATTATGCCACCTGACTTGGTAAGCATGAGTAAGTTTACGGCCTATACAAGGCTTCTTATAGACAATATGCCGTCCAAGACTTTTTCTTTCGACACCTTGCCGCCAATTTCCAGTGGGCCGGATTTGGACAGGGCTGAGAGAGTGAGAAAAGTTACTCGTGAAAGATATGCGCACAGACGAGAAGAGGTTGAGGATAAGATAATGAGATGGAGCGGGGTTTATACTGAGGGTTCGCAGAACCCTCGCGATGATAAAGAAAAATAATTATGTTTAAGTTTATGTCTAAATTTAGGCACAGTATTAATTGTAAGTGGTCTGTTTTGTTACGCGACAGAAGGTTCCTGTTTGCGTTGATTTTTGGGGCTTTTGTTTTTTTCTTTGGGCAGTATGTCTTGGTTTCCGCTTCGAAATACAACGATGAAATGTTTAAGGTTGTTAGTGTCGGAGATTTCCTTTTGGATCGGTTGCCGACCGTTAATTTATCGTTTTTATTTACGTGGGGAGTGTGGATGATCATGCTTCCAATCGCTTTCTATGCCGTATTGATAAGGCCTGAGCTTGCGCCATGGGCGTTAAAGACATACGGGCTTTTTGCTATTGTTAGAGCCGGGTTCATCTTGCTGACCCATCTGGGGCCTCCGGAGGGATTTCTCTATCTGCAAGATCCTGTTTTGTATCCACAGGATCCAATATTCGAAAGATTTTTCTTTATGAATGATTTATTTTTCTCCGGGCACGTTGGAAACGCTTATTTGGGGGCTTTGATATTCAGGAACTACAAATTTAAGTGGTTTTGTTTGATTGGGTCTGTTGTGATGGGAGTTACTGTTCTTTTGATGCATGTGCATTATTCAATCGATGTATTTGGCGCGTATTTTATCACTTATGGGATTTATGCGTTGTCGAATAGAATTTTTCATAAACACAACGACCGTTTTAAAGCGATTGTTGAAAAAATGCCCGAGGGTGCGCAAATTCCATGACGGAATCACGTTAGGTTCCCTAGTCGTGTTCTAATAAAGGCTCAATTCCCGGCAGCATTTTCCCTTCCAAGAATTCTAACGATGCGCCGCCCCCTGTGGATACGTGTGTGAATGATTTTGCGGGGATTTTGAACATCTGTAGCGCATTCAGCGTGTCTCCGCCTCCGATTACTGATGTGCACTTACTTTTGGCTATACATTCCGCAATTGCGCGCGAGCCTTCTCGGAATGGTTTTTTCTCGAATACTCCAACTGGCCCGTTCCAAATTACTGTTTTTGAGTCGGCTATCATGTTGCAGAATTTTTCCGTGCTCCATTTTCCGAGATCGAAGGCTTTCATGTCGTTGATGAGATCTTCAACGCCAACATTCGCTGTTTCAGCGTCGTCTGTGCAGTCTGAGGCGACTATTAGGTCGTGCGGGAGGATTATTTTAGTTTTGTATTCCTGACATTCCATCATTATCTCTCGAGCCATGTCTACCATGTCATGCTGAACGAGTGATTCCCCTAAGTTGTAACCCGAAGCTGTGAGAAATGTGTTCCCAATGCCTCCTGCGACCAAAATATGGTCTGCTTTCCCAATAAAGTTCCTGATTACTCCGATTTTTGAGTCCATTTTTGCTCCGCCGAACACTATTGTAAGCGGGTGTTCTGGAAATTCGAGGACTTTGCTCAAAGCTTCCACTTCTTTCTGCATTAAGAATCCTGCGTATGCCGGAATATGATCCGCAAGGCCTGCTGTTGAGGCGTGGCGGCGATGAGCTGTCCCGAATGCGTCGTTTACGAATATATCCGCGAGGGAGGAGAGCTCTTTCGTGTACTGAGGGTCGCACTTTTCCTCTTCAGCACGGAAGCGAATATTTTCGAGCATTATCACTTCTCCCGGTTTCATTTTTTTAATTTCTTCGTGGACGGTGTCGGTTGTTACTGCGTCCAATTTTTTTATTGGCTTTTTCAGGAGTTTTTCTAGTTCTCTTGCGATCGGGTCCATGCACAGATCGTCAACTATTTGACCTTTTGGACGTCCTAAATGAGAGACCACTATCAATTTCACTCCTTTACCGATGAGATCTTTTATTGTAGGCAAAGCTTCTACAATTCTCGTGTTCTCAGCGACTTCTCTGTGCCCATTCTCGTCCGGATCGGTTAGTGGCGTATTGAAGTCGACGCGTAAAATTACTCTTTTGCCGTGGATGTCTTTGAGGTTTTTGATAGTTTTGAGTTTCATTGTTTGGGTTGGTAAAAGGATTTTTCGGTCTTTATTTTACTATGTTTGAATTAATGCAGCTAGAGCGAAAGATTTTCCTTTGTTCAGGCCATTTTTCGAAGCTCTCTTTTGTGCCTGTTTTTTGTTTTTGCAGGTTAAAATCCCAAATATAATTGGAGTTTCTAATTTTAATTGAACGTCCATTAGTCCACGAAATGTTTCGCTGCAAACATAGTCGTAATGAGAAGTTTCGCCTTTTATTACGACTCCGAGTGCGATTACTACGTCTGGTTTTGCTGATTTTATTTCTTTTTGGGCTGCGAAGGGAAGCTCTAGTGCGCCTGGAACTCTGACTAATTTGATGTTTTCTTTTTTTACTTCATTCTCTTCGAGGGTTGAAACCGTGTTCTGGTAAAGTTCCAGCCCGATTTCTTCGTTGAAATAGGGGAGAAGGATTGTGATTTTCAGGTCTTTCCCGCTTGGAATTTTGAGTTTTTCTGTTGGGGTAAGTTGCATTTGCGTCACGTCAAATTATTAAATTTCTTAGATAAATCCTCGGTCCTTGAGAAATTCATACTTTGTTTCAGATTCTTTTGCATCGAGAAGTGACTTTAAATATTTTGCGATTGCATCGAATTCGAGATTTACTTTGTCTCCTTTTTTTAGCTTGGACAGATTTGTGACTTTCAGTGTGTGATTAACCAGGCATACTTCAAAAAAATCTTCTTCCAGGAACGAAATAGTCAGACTAACGCCATTTATTGCAATCGATCCTTTTAAAGATAGAAATATACAAAAATTCTTGGGATAACTGATACGAAGAGTGGTTTGTTTGTTTTCTTTCCTAATTTCCATGATTTCTCCGACTGTATCCACGTGTCCCTGTACCAAGTGTCCGTCGAGTCCTTGTCCGAAAGTTAAAGCGGGTTCTATGTTTACTTTTTCGCCGACTTTAATATCTTTGAGATTTGTTGCTTTCAATGTTTCTGTCATCAGGTTGAAAAATGCTTTGTTCCCATCTATTTTTGTGATGGTTAGGCAGACTCCATTGATGGCTAACGAATTTCCAACTTCTTTGCTTTTGAAAAGCTGGGCAGGGAACCTCTGAAAAACGCGTAATGCTGCGTCGATTTCGGAGTTTCCTTGTCGCCGTACATGTTCGTACGGCTCCTGCGTAATCTCCTCATCTCCTTGCATTCCATCGTTTTTCAGAGGTTCCTTAATTTCTATGGCGATCAAAGTTTCGCTTTTTGTCGATTTTACGTCCGTTACGGTCCCTATTGTTTTGATTATTCCTGTAAACATGCCAAAAGTGTAGCTTAAACTTAAGGAAAATGTAAGAAAAATGTAAGAAAAAATTTAAGAATAGTTAAGAAGAATTTAAGAACCGTAGGTTAAAATCTAAGTACATTATTTTTTAACCTTCTTACTATGAGAAGCTTGAATCGTACGATGCTGATTGGGCATCTAGCTGCGGATCCGGACTTGAGAAAAACCGAGTCTGGTATTTCTGTGGCAACTTTTCCTATTGCGACCAATCGCGATTGGAAGACCAGTGACGGCGCGAAAAAAGAGGCCGTTGATTACCACAAGGTTGTTGCGTGGAGAAAACTGGCCGACGTTTGCGCGCAACACCTAATTAAAGGAAGTCCTGTGTATATCGCAGGACGCCTCCAAAACACCTCTTATGACGACAAGGAGGGAAAGAAACATTTTGGTACCGAAATAGTTCTTGATGAGCTGAATGTGCTTGTCTACAAGAGAGGAAAGACCGGAGTTGAAGTGAATGTGACGAATGTTGCGGAGAAAGCGGAAGCATAGTTTTTTTGAAGTCTTCTAGACTATGGGAGGTGGTTTACTTATAATTGCGTAAGCAAACCCTAATTAACCTCATGTCCATATGAATTCATTCAAAAAAACTTCACTTGTTCTTATTCTAATTTTAATTTTGCTTGTTATTGGCTATTGCTCATTGTTTCGCAAGAAAGAACAACCGCCTCCCATAGATTCAACCGAAAAAAGTCTTGTCATTTACAACATGTATGACTCTGAGGATGTTTTCGCTCCTCTGATCCAGCAGTATTTAACAAAGAATCCTTACAGCAGAATTACTTATAAATCTTTCAGTAATTTTGAGGAGTATGAGAAGAGGATTTTGAATGAATTGGCGGAAGGGGAGGGACCCGATATCTTTGCAATGCCGAATTCTTGGTTCGTTAAAAACAAAAAGAAATTGGTTCCTATGCCCGTGGCTCAGGGAACTCCCGAGACGTTCAGATCTCTGTTTGTCGATGTTGCGGCAAAGGATTTGGTAATTACGGATGCTGGTGGAGTAGAACAGGTTTACGGAATTCCTCTTTATGTTGATACATTGGGGATTTACTACAATAAAGATCAATTTGAAGATGCAATTCCGACTCGTGGAAAGCCTGCGGCTACTTGGAGTGGCATTAAGGATGATGTGTATCTTTTGACAAAGGATGGTGCGGCTGCCAATCAGTTCGATGTTTCAGGCATAGCGATGGGTGTGACAAACAATGTTTCTTATGCGGTTGATGTTTTATTTGCTTTGATGATTCAAAATGGCACGCAGTTTTATAATGATAACATGTCGGAAGCTACGTTCTCGAGTGCTTCGGTTGGTGCAACCAGGCCGGCCGTTGATGCTTTGGAATTTTATGTGAGTTTCGCCGATAAAGCTCAAAAACATTACAGTTGGAACAAATATATGGCCGGGGATTACGATAAAGGCGATGTATCGGCTTTTGCCGCGGGCGAGGTTTCGATGATTTTTGGTTATTCAACTACTTATGAAGAGATTTTGAAAGAAGTGAATAGACTAAAATCTGATGTTGATACTGTGATTAAAGACGATGCAATCGGAACCGCTCTGTTCCCTCAGTTGGTGGATCCGTCTGTTTCTACTGAAAAGAGAGATACTTTTGCAAATTATTTTGCTTTTGGTGTTGCTCGTACAAGTGAGTTTTCAGATGCTGCTTGGGATTTTCTGACATTTTTGGCGACTCCGGAGAGTGAGAAATTTTATTTTGAAGAGACGCATAAACCAACGAGTTTAAGGAGTTTGATTCCTGAGCAATCTAATGATCCAATTTACGGGAGTTTTGCGAAGCAAGTTGGGTATGCCGAGAGTTTTCCTGTTATTGATTATATTGGGTTCAGAGAGCAGTTTACGTCTGTGATTGATGCTGTGAATAATGGGAAGTCTACGGGGACTGTCCTGACTTCTTTGCAGGACGAAATCACGGCGATGCTCCCGACGGGTGGGTATATTGTGCCGATAGATCCAGGTTACGAGAGCGAGCTTTTGTAGCCGTTTAAAAACTCTTTTGCTGTGACTTGAGGTTTCCCTTCAAGTTGGACTAAAGTTGGGACTATCAATGAGTCTTTCGTGTGGAATCCGAAGGTGTTTTTATCTAAAATTTCTGTGCTTCCGGGCTTTCCCTTTTTTGTGGAGGGTCTGACTACTGCTTCGAGAATTTTTAATGTCTTCCCTTGAAGCGAAGTGTAGGTTGATGGCCATGGATTCAAAGCCCTGATTTGATTTAAAATTTCTTTTGATGAACGCTCCCAGTCTATCAAGCCGTCTTCTTTTGCGATTTTTCTGCAGAATGTTGCTTTTGAATCTGGTTGTGGGATTTGGGGAAGATTTCCTTCTTCGATGTCTTTTAGTGCCAATAACAGGAGTAGTGCTGCTGCTATTGCTAATTTTCCGGACAATGTTTCGAAGGTGTCTTTGTCCTCTATTTCTATTCTTTTTACCAAATAAACCGGGCCGTGATCCAGTTTTTCGTCGACCTTCATTATTGATATTCCGGTTTCTTTATCTCCGTTTAGTAGCGCTTCTTGGATGGGGGAGGCTCCTCTGTATTTTGGGAGCAGGGAAGGATGGACATTTATGCACCCGTATTTAGGGATTTCCAGAACTTCTTTTGGAATCAATCCTCCATATGCAATTACTATTATTGCGTCCGGGGCATCTTTTTTAATTTTCTCTATTAGTTCTTTGTCTATTTTTTCAGGTTGTAGGACTTTTAGTCCGAGCTTAAGTGCGGATAACTTGATTGGTGGGGGAGTTAGGACTCTTCTGTTCCCGGGTTTGTCTGGCTGGGTTACGACCGCTTGTATTAAAAAATCGGTGCTATTAAAAAGCATTGATAAGGAGGGAATTGCGAACCCTGGTGTGCCAAAAAAGTAAATTTTCATGTTTCTAATATACATCAATGATTTGGCCATTTACACTTGATTAATTACGGATTTGCAGTATAATGTCTTCTGAAATTTTTTAATAAATATGATTAGAGAGAAATACGAAAATCTGTGGAATGAAATTAAAAAGGCCCAAAAAATCCTTGTGATTGGCCATAGAAAGCCGGACGGGGATGCTATTGGGGCGATGTGTGCTATAAAAATATGGTTAAATAGTTTAGGGAAGGAGATTAAGTTGGCTTGTATCGATAAACCTACCAGGAAATATTCTTTCATCCCTTTTGTGGGTGAAATTGAAACCAGAATTAATCCGAGCGAGCATGATCTGATTGTTATAGTTGATTGTGGGGCTCATTACATGACGAATTTTCATGATGCTCATCCTGAAATTTTGGCTTTTAATAATTCTCAAAAGAAGCCTTT